>CALMWN010000420.1 GCA_937873555.1 uncultured Clostridia bacterium | reverse complement strand
CAAAATCTTTCAGCATGGCTGAAAGTTCCAGCTTCGTGAGTCCCAGCTCGTCCACAGAAAGTATGTTTACTTTCACCTTTTCCCGCCCCCTGCATTTTTGATGGATTTATCCTGTATGATCAATTCCAGTCAAAATATAAAACGCAAATAGTATGATAATATAATATAATCTATTATATAACATAATTCAAAGCTTTGACATATTATAATAAATCTCCTGGGTAAAAGCAGAAAGAATTCAGCTTCAAGTGCTGAGTACATTCATCCTGTATGACACCCCGTTTTTTATATTGCGTTTTAAAATACACCATGTTATAATTTAAACGTCAAATTCATACTTTTATGTAATTATTATCGTTGCAACAATGCTTTCAAAGATGCCGACTGTTTCTTTAAAGCGTTTTATTATGTAACAGGATAAAAACGGAGGGATAAGTCAATGAAAAGAATCCTATCAACAGTATTAAGCTTTGTCCTTGTACTTTCACTGCTGCTTACGGGCTGCTCCGGAGCAAAAAACGATACCAACAAGGCAGACGCAGGAAAGACCGAGACCAATAAAAATCCAAAGGTGATGAGGGTTTACAGCTCAAGCGAGCCTGGTTCACTACATCCCGGCAAGGCTCAGGGAACCCATGAATCCTGGCCACTGGATCATCTGATGGAAGGACTCACCAAGAAGACACCTGACGGCAAAATTGACGGAGGCATGGCAAAGGATTGGAAAGTCAGCCAGGACGGTCTCACCTATACTTTCAATCTTCGTGATAATATAAAGTGGTCAAACGGCGATCCGGTTACTGCTCAGGACTTTGAATTTGCATGGAAATATTGCCTGAATCCTGCAACAGCGTCAAAATACGCCTTCCAGCTTTATTATATAGCCGGTGCAGAAGCATACAACACATCCAAGGAAACCGATGCGGCTAAATTGAAGGCCCTTGAAGATGCAGTTGCCGTTAAATCAATAAATGACAAGACTCTTGAAATAAAGCTTGCCAAGCCTACTCCCTATTTCCTTGAACTGCTTTCCTTCTATACCTATTATCCGGTAGACAAGAAGGTACAGACAGCCAACAAGGATTGGCAGAACGAAGCCAGCTCTTATGTATCCAACGGTGCTTTCAAAATGAGTGAATGGAAGCACAAGGAAAGCATTACGCTGGCCAGGAATGACAACTACTATGACAAGGATAAAATAAAGCTTGACCAGATAGTATTTGTAATAAACGATAACCTCAATACCGTATGGCAGATGTACAAATCGGGTGATCTTGATCTGGACCACAACCTGCCTACCGAAATACTGGGACAGCTCAAAGCCTCCAACAGTCCGGAACTTGTTATAGGAAATGAACTTGCAACATATTTCTACCGCTTCAATACTACAAAAAAACCCTTTAACAATGTAAAGGTCCGCATGGCCCTTGCAATGGCGATAGACCGTAAAACAATCGTTGAAAATATAACCCAGGGCGGGCAGAGGCCAGCTTTCGGTATGACACCTCCGGGGCTTTCCGATGAAAAGGGTGATTATCAGAAGAATTTGGGAGACCAGTTCAGCGAAGACCTTGTCAAGGCAAAACAGCTGCTTGACGAAGGCCTGAAGGAAGAAAAAGTCGACAAGCTGAGTTTCTCAATCCTTTATAACACAGATGCCAGCCACAAAAAGATTGCCGAAGCAATACAGGATATGTGGAAAAAGAACCTCGGTCTGGATGTCAAACTTGAAAACGTAGATTTCCAGGTAAAAATCGACCGTGAACATGCTCTTCAGTATGATGTTTCCCGCGCAGGCTGGATAGGAGATTATGCCGATCCTATGACCTTCCTTGACATGTGGGACTCAAAGAGCACGCAGAACGATACGGGTTGGAAAAATCCCGAGTATGACAAGCTTATAGAACGTGCCAAGGTCACACTCGATCCTGCCTCACGTTTCAAGGATATCCGTGATGCTGAAAAGCTGCTGATGAAGGATATACCTATTATGCCAATATATTTCTATACAAGGCCGTATGTGGCAAAGCCTTATGTGAAGGGCCTTTTCAAACCGGTTAACAAATACCCCATGATGCATTATGTTGACATTCAGAAATAATAACCTTTATAATACAGACATAAAGAGAAAATGAGGTATGCACGATAAGTGCATACCCATTTTCATGTAGTGTGGAAATAATAAAAATTTTCCATAACGAAAGGATAGGAGAATATCGTGCTAAAGTATATTATAAGCCGATTTGCACTTTCATTGGTAACCTTGTGGGTCATTATAACTTTGACTTTTGTCCTGATGCACTCAATTCCAGGCAATCCGTTTGCTTCGGAAAGCACAATGCCTCAGGGAGTTTATGAAAATCTGATGAAATATTATAACCTGGATAAGCCTCTGGTTATCCAGTATGGAATGTACCTGAAATCAATTGCACATTTCGATTTCGGTCCTTCCATCAAAAAATCCACCGTGTCTGTAAACGGTTATATACAGAAAAGTTTTCCGGTATCTGCACATCTGGGGTTACAGGCGCTTGCCATTGCAATTTTCTTTGGAGTCCTTCTTGGAACAATAGCAGCCCTGAATCATAACAAGGGACCTGATTATTTTTCGATGGTTCTTGCAATCATCGGGATTTCAGTGCCCAGCTTCATCCTTGCAACTGTACTCATGAATTATATTGCTGTTGAATGGAAGCTGCTTCCCGTCGCCGGATGGAAAACCTGGAAGCATACCATACTGCCTTCCGTTGCGCTGGCCATGATGCCCATGGCATATATCGCCCGTTTGATGCGCTCCAGCATGCTGGAAGTGCTTGGACAGGATTACATAAAAACCGCTAAAGCAAAGGGTATGGCAAAAAGCATCATTATTCTGAAGCACGCACTAAGGAATGCTATTCTGCCTGTAGTTACCGTTCTTGGCACCATAGCCACAAATCTGGTAACGGGCAGCTTTATAATTGAAAATATATTCGGTATTCCGGGTATGGGGGATATGTTCGTCAAGGGCATTTTCGACCGTGATTACCCTATCATACTCGGTTCTGCTGTTTTTTACAGCGCGATACTCATACTTCTGACTTTCCTGATTGATATCGCATATACATTGATCGACCCGAGGATAAAGCTTGTTGGAGGTGTACGGGATGCGCACTGAGATAAAACTCACAGAGGACATGTTTCAACCGGTAAACGACAACTTTAAAAATGCCGAAAATATAAGCCGTCCGAATATACCCTTTTGGACTGATGTATGGCGTCGATTGAAACAGAACAAACTTGCCATGGTGGGTCTCACCATAATTTCGCTGCTTGCCGTTATGGCAATCATCGGGCCTTACCTGTCAGGCTTCAACTACTACAGCCAGGACTTCAGCAAGAAAAATCTCCATCCGAATTCCATACACTGGTTCGGAACTGATTATGCAGGGCGTGACATATTTACCCGTGCCTGGTATGGAGCGAGGATTTCATTATTTATTGGCCTTATGGCTGCTTCCATTGATTTTGTAATAGGTGTCGTATATGGAGGCTTTTCAGGCTTCAAGGCAGGCAGGATAGATAACATCATGATGAGGATAGGAGAAGTTTTCTACAGTATTCCCCATCTTCTAATGGTCATACTCTTAATGGTTGTGCTTCCGCAGGGTTTGTGGACGATCATACTTGCCATGACCATCACAGGCTGGATACCGATGTCCCGTCTGGTAAGAGGTCAGGTACTTCAACTCAAGGAACAGGAATATGTTCAGGCGGCGAAGGCAATGGGGGCGAGCACCGGCTGGATATTGAGAAAGCATCTTATACCCAATACCATGGGTCCAATACTGGTTAATATCACTTTAACAGTACCACAGGCCATTTTTGCAGAAGCTACCTTAAGCTTTCTTGGACTGGGTGTGCCTCCACCAATGGCAAGCTGGGGAACCATGACGAGTGATGCCCTCGAAAGCCTTTTTGTCGGAAATGCCTATCAATTGTTTATTCCTGCTTTCCTGATTTCCCTGACAATGTTTGCTTTCAATGTACTGGGAGACGGATTGCGTGATGCCCTTGATCCCAGGCTGCGCAAATAAATTAAAAAGTATTGGATAAGGAGAGACATTACCAATGGAAAAGATATTGGAAGTAAAGGACCTTTATGTGTCCTTCCACACTTATTCCGGCGAAGTAAAGGCGGTTAGGGGTGTCAATTTCGATATATACAAGGGTGAAGTGGTTGCTATCGTGGGTGAATCAGGTTGTGGCAAGAGTGTGACCTCACAATCCATCATGCAGATACTACCCACTCCCCCGGCTGAATATAAAAAGGGTTCAATCATATTCCAGGGACAGGACCTCTTGAAAAAGAGCGAGAAAGAAATGCAGCGTATCCGTGGAAAAGACATAGGGATGATATTCCAGGATTCCATGACTTCACTTAACCCTACCTCCAAGATCGGAAGCCAGATTGCCGAAGGCCTGGTCAAACATCAGAAGCTTTCCGGTTCGGCAGCGTGGAATCGTGCTGTTGAAATGCTTGAGCTGGTTGGTGTAGCACAACCTGACAGGAGGGCAAATCAGTATCCGCATGAATTCTCGGGCGGCATGCGCCAGAGAGCCATGATAGCGATAGCATTGGCGTGTCAGCCAAAACTTCTGATCGCCGATGAACCTACAACCGCTCTGGATGTTACAATACAGGCGCAGATTCTGGAATTGATGAAAGGACTCCAGAAAAAGCTGGATACCTCTATCATACTCATAACCCATGACCTCGGAGTAGTAGCGGAAATGTGCGAACGCGTCATAGTAATGTATGCAGGGCAGGTTATTGAAGCAGGAACGGTCAACGATATATTCTACAATTCAAAGCATCCCTATACCAAGGGGCTTTTAAAGTCAATTCCTCATACAGGCATGGACAGGAGAGAATCTCTTAAATCTATTGTTGGAACTCCTCCCGACCTTTTTAACCCTCCTGCGGGCTGTCCTTTCTATGCAAGATGTGAGAGAGCAATGAAAATATGCGGAGATAACGATCCTGAACTTGCGGAAATGGAAAAAAATCATTATGCCGCCTGCTGGCTCAACCATTCGATGGCACTGGCTTCCACCGCCGGTAAGGAGGGAGTATGATGACAAATATAACAATGGATACCCGTTCAGATGTTTCTAAGACTAGATCCCAGCCACTGCTGCAGATCATCGGACTTAAAAAGTATTTCAATATCGGGGGACGTACGCTAAAAGCGGTAAACGGCCTTACTCTGGATATACAGCAGGGTGAAACCGTGGGTCTTGTCGGAGAAAGCGGCTGTGGAAAGTCCACTGCAGGAAGGACCATACTCCGTATGTATGAGCCTACCGGAGGAGAAGTATTATATGAAGGAAAAAACATTTTCAGGTACTCCGCAGGTGAAATGAAAAAAATACGCCGCCAGATGCAGATGATATTCCAGGATCCCTATGCCTCACTTAATCCGCGCATGAATGTGGAGGATATTATAGGTGAACCGCTGGATATTCACAGACTGGCCTTCGGAGCCGGCAGGAAGCAGCGTATTTCCGAACTGCTGCAGCTTGTGGGCTTGAATCCCGAACATATGAGCCGTTTCCCCCATGAATTCAGCGGAGGTCAAAGGCAAAGGATAGGTATAGCCAGGGCTTTGGCAATGGATCCGAAATTCATCGTATGCGATGAACCCATTTCATCTCTGGATGTATCAATTCAGGCACAGGTTGTTAACCTCCTGAAGGACCTGCAGAAAAAAATAGGGCTGACTTACCTCTTCATAGCTCACGATCTTTCAATGGTCAAATATATATCGGACAGGGTTCTGGTCATGTATCTAGGAAACATGGCGGAGTTTGCAGACAGTGACAGCTTATACAGGAATCCTCTTCATCCGTATACCAGGGCACTGTTCTCAGCAATCCCGGTGCCCAATCCGGATCTGGAGAAGAAAAAGGACAGGATTGTACTGCAGGGTGACGTACCAAGTCCTTTGAATCCTCCCAGCGGCTGTGTGTTCCGTACAAGGTGCCCGAAAGCCATGGACAGGTGCTCCTGCCAGGAGCCGGAATGGAGAGAAGTGAATCCGGGGCATTTTGTAGCATGCCACTTGTATGAATAAGCATTAAATGGCCTCCTATGTTGTTATTTCCACACAGTCATAGGAGGCTTTTCTATTCTATGAGTTTAGCTTACGTTAATTGCTCACTTTCTCTTGTTACCGTATAATTTTATTTAATTATTTAATGATTTACCTAATCTAACGAAAGTATTGTCTATTTTTTTTGCTTCCATAATTTATGAGTCTACATAAAGAAGAACCCTATAACATTTGACTATATGGTAAATTATTGATATTATGTTGCATATTGGTTTGATTATACGAATTAAATAAAACTTTCTTTGAATATGATGTGATAATAACTAGGGAGAGATTCGATTGAGTATATATTACGTTCCAAATTATTTGACACATTTCTATAGAACAGGACAAAAACCCTTTCAAAATATATGTGATTTAGGCATAGAAGCGGCAGAAAGGATTTTATTGAATGATATAGATTGGAGAGGAGATGGAACTTATTTAAGTGCACGGATAAGGCATGAAGAATTATTATGGCTAAAGTTTACCGAGGTTGGTGGAATACCTAAAAGAAAACATCCTATTTATATGATATTAGGAGATTCTCCAACAGGACCTCATGACCTCCATAACGAGTATGACCATAAAATTATTTTACCCTTATCAATTTTCAAACCTGAAGATGTTGGTTTTACTTACCCAGATAGTATGTATAAATTACCTCTTAATGAACTTGATAAATTATATTTAGAAAGAAATGAAGAACCGCATGTTTATAGGATGGAAGAATTAGCTGGGTTAATAAAGATATATGAAGTCTATAAATATAACAATCACTATATAGAAGCACAAGTTTGGAATGATAAGCCCATAATTGATTTTTTATGAGTAAAAATATTAAAATTTGATGTTGGATTAGTACACATTCTTTATGTTTTCGTAATTTCGGAAATACAATCAATGGTTATGTAGGGGTCGCCGCCCACGGCGACCCGCAAATACCAATGACGCAAACAGGTAAAATGGTTTTGCATTATTTACAAAATATAGGTAAGGTATATGAAAATGTCATATTGGATTGTTCCACAATAATGCCAAACCATGCTCATTATATAATTGCATTACAAAATGACAACGGGTCGCCGTGGGCGGCGACCCCTACTGTGAAGACATAATACGTAATGAAATCGAATTACAAAGAATCAGACAATATATTACTGAAAATCCTGCAAAGTGGCATGAAGATAAATATTTCGTTTAGTGTGCAATCTTTATGCTTTTGCAGCTGCTTATCCTATGATTTCTTCCTTTATCAACCTGCCCATTTCCTTTGTGCCGACAGGCTTTATTCCTGAAGAAGCAATGTCTCCTGTCCTGTAGCCTTTGTTAAGTACATTTACCACAGCAGTATCAATTTTCTTTGCAATCTCGTCCAGTCCAAAGGAATATTTCATCATCATGGACACCGACAGAATAGTCGCAATAGGATTTGCCTTATCCTGACCCGCTATGTCCGGAGCGGAACCGTGTATAGGTTCATACAGGCCCAGGGTTCCGTAGCCCAGGCTTGCTGAAGGCAGCATTCCTATGGATCCCGTTATCATTGAAGCCTCATCCGAAAGTATGTCTCCAAACATGTTGGAGGTGACTATCACATCAAACTGCACCGGATTTCTTACCAGCTGCATGGCTGCATTGTCAACATACATGTGGCTGAGCTCCACTTCAGGATATTCCTTTGAGAGTCTGACAACTACCTCTCTCCATAGTCTGGAGCTTTCCAACACGTTCGCTTTATCGACCGACATAAGCCTCTTGTTCCGTTTCATAGCTGCCTCAAAAGCCAGCCGGCAGATCCTCTCTATCTCAAATGTACTGTAGGCTTCCGTATCAAAGGCTGCTTCGCCCATCTTTTCATCCTGGTAGCGCCCTCTCTTTCCGAAATAAATACCGCCGGTCAATTCTCTTACAACCATTATATCTATTCCGTCCTTGACAATATCCGCCCTTAAGGGTGAAGCTTCCTTCAAGGAAGAATATATGACCGCCGGCCTTAGGTTTGCAAAAAGGCCCAATCCTGCCCGAATTCCAAGAAGTCCGGCTTCAGGCCTTTTATTGCCCGGAAGGGTGTCCCACTTTGGCCCGCCTACAGCTCCCAGAAGAACTGCATCAGAGCTTTTGCATACTTCAAGGGTGCTATCCGGCAGAGGAACACCAAACGCATCGATTGCACAGCCTCCAAGCATTGCTTCTTCCAGAGCAAACTCATGCCCGTATTTTTTTCCTACCGCTCCAATCACTTCAATAGCCTGACTTATAACCTCCGGGCCAATACCATCTCCCGGCAGTACTGTAATTTTATATTTGCCCATAATGCTACCACTCCTAATCTTCTTACTTTACCACCTGGTTTTTGATATAACCTACCAGACCGTCTGCTGCAATCAGCTCCTGCATGAATTCCGGGAACGGCACACCTGTGTATTCCTTGTTTTTGGTGATATTGAATATCTTTCCGGTATCAAAGTCTATACTCACACTGTCACCATCGGATATATCCTTTGCCGCCTCAGGGCATTCAACTATGGCAAGACCGATATTGATCGCATTCCTGTAGAATATCCTGGCAAATGTCTCTGCAATGACGCAGGAAATTCCTGAAGCTTTTATGGCAATAGGTGCATGTTCCCTGGAAGACCCACACCCGAAATTTTTACCTGCAACTATTATGTCTCCCTTTTGAGCCTTTTTGGCAAAATCCTTGTCCAGATCCTCCATGCAATGTTTTGCAAGTTCTGCTGGATCGGAAGTGTTCAGATACCTTGCAGGTATGATTACATCCGTATCTACATTATTTCCATACTTTATAACTTTTCCTTGAGCCTTCATATTGTTAACCTCCCGATATATTAGACTTTAAACTTCCTCAGGCGAGGCGATTCTGCCGGCTACTGCCGATGCTGCAGCTATTGCCGGGCTGGCAAGGTATACTTCGCTTTCAGGGTCGCCCATTCTGCCTACAAAATTCCTGTTTGTAGTAGCTACTGCCCTTTCACCCTTTGCGAGTATCCCCATATGCCCTCCGAGGCATGGGCCGCAGGTCGGTGTACTGACAGCGGCTCCGGAATCTATGAAAATATCGAAAAGCCCTTCACTCATGGCCTGCTTCCATATTTTCTGTGTGGCAGGTATTATTATGCATCTTACATCAGCATGAACCTTTTTGCCTTTCAGTATGGATGCCGCAACCCTTAAATCCTCAATTCTGCCGTTGGTGCAGGATCCTATTATGACCTGGTCTATCTTGACATTCCCGACATTGTCAATTGTTCTTGTGTTTTCAGGCAAATGGGGGAACGCCACCGTTGGCTTTATTGCAGCCAGATCGATTTCATAAGAGGCCTCATACTCCGCGTCCGCATCAGCCTTATAAACCTTATGGGCTTTTGTCGAATGTTCCTTGATATATTCCAGTGTCTTGTCATCCACTTCAAATATGCCATTCTTTGCACCCGCCTCAATCGCCATGTTGGCCATAGAGAACCTGTCATCCATTGAAAGGCTGTGAACGCCGTCACCCACGAACTCCATTGACTTGTATAGAGCTCCGTCAACCCCTATCATTCCTATAATATGAAGTATTACATCCTTTCCGCTTACCCATTTGCCGGGTTTTCCCTTCAATACGAATTTTATTGCCTCCGGCACCTTGAACCATGCTTCTCCTGTAGCCATGCCGGCAGCCATGTCAGTACTGCCCACACCGGTTGAAAAAGCTCCCAGTGCTCCATAGGTGCAGGTATGCGAATCCGCGCCTATGACAACATCACCCGCCACTACAAGGCCCTTTTCGGGCAGCAGTGCATGCTCAATACCCATCTGCCCTATCTCGAAATAATTAACAATACCCATTTCCCTTGAGAATTCCTTGATAAGCTTTACCTGTTCAGCAGATTTTATGTCCTTATTAGGAGTAAAATGGTCGGGTACAATTGCTATCTTATTGACATCAAACACCTTTTTCACTCCGATTTTCCTGAATTCCTTTACTGCTACAGGCGCCGTGATGTCATTTCCCAATACCATGTCAACCTTTGCCTTTATCAACTGCCCCGCTTTGACGCTGCCGGCCCCTGCATGGTCTGCCAGTATCTTCTGTGTCATTGTCATTCCCATATATATTACCTCCATCATTAACGTTCTTGCTAATCGGATAAATGTACCTATTTATATTATAAAACCTATTATACCCATACTGCAGTTTTCGTTCTACTCGTTATTTATCGAAAAACAGCTGCATTTATTAATGTTTTTTGACAAATAAAAACAGCCCGCAGCATAGGTTCAAAACTGCTGCAAGCCGCCTCTCATTTCCTTCCTGTAGTGCATGGGTGTGAGCTTTGTATATTTTTTAAAAATTTCATTAAACCTCTGTTGATTTGAGAACCCTACGCTTAATGCAATGTCACTGATTTTCAGTTCGGTATCGGAAAGCAGTTCCTTAGCACGGTCCACCCTGACCTTATGAAGATAGTTTATCGGGCTTATGCCCATTTCCTCCTTGAACGCCCTGGTGAAATAGCTGGAGCTCAGGAACACATACCGGGCAACGTTACCCACAGATATGTCCCTTTCGAAATTATTGTCAATATACTTTACTGAAGTTTCTATAAGCTCCTTAAGCTTTGGACTTTTGCCTTTTATGCTGTCCTCCCACTCCATTTTCAACGCTCTGGAAATAAGTACAAAAAGCTCCAGAACCATAAGGTAATTTAAGAATTCACTTCCCAGTTCTTCGCTTTCCTTCTCTTTGAGAATCCTGTTCAAAAGTACTATGATTTCATTCTTCTGGCTTACCTTCAGGCGTATGAATGCTCCTGATTCCTTACTGCTTACAAAATTCAGGAAATCTTCAAGTGAAAGCTCTGAAAACTCGTGATTGTTTTTACTTTCGAATTTAAAGCTCAGAACAATAAATTCGCAGCCAGTTTCGGATTTTACAATAAACTTGTGCGGCTGGTTGGGTTTGATTATAATAATGTCATTGGGGCCTATGGCAGCCGGATATCCGGATATCTCAAACACTGCATGTCCTTTTTTAATATAGACCATCTCAAAAAACTCATGCCTGTTGGGCTCCATAGACCAGCTGGTATCATGAATCCTTTCAATAGACTTGACTATAACAGGCAAATAGCTTGAGGAGTTCAATACACTTTCCCACGTCTTGGGAAGAACCGCCGCATCCGTCACGTACCTCATCCCCCTTTTGGAACAGCACCGGACTGTATACCGCTAAACAAAATTATACCGTTTTATATAGGGTTCATCAACTATTGCTTTTAATGAATTCACTGACTATCCTGCAGAAGAGCTCCGGTTTCTCTCTGTTCCATCCATGCCCTACACCTGGAATTATCATCATTTCAGAATTCCTGACCTTTTCCTTTATCATCCTTCCATACCTGTGCAGCAGAATTTCATAAGTTCCATATAAAATCAAAGTAGGGGCCTTTATTTTCTCCAGTGCCGGAGTAATAGAATAGGAATGCAGTATCTGACTTTATTTGGTGACCTCATCCCTGTCTATGCTGATAAAGTTTTTATGATAATAAAGCAGCTCCCTTCTGGGAGCGCTTGGAAGCATAAATTTTGTAGCCAGTTCCCCAAAGAATTTGAACATCAGCAGCTTTCCTATGATCCATGAAAAGTATCTGCTGGATGCATAAAGTATTCCCTTTAAATCCGCAAATGCCCCGGTCAGTATGAGACAATCCACCTTCTCAGGATACTTTATAGCAAATTTCATGGCGACCGCCGCACCAAGCGATATTGCAACCAGGCTTATCCTGTCCAGTCTCAAAAAATCCACAAGACCTTTTAAATCCTCGCTCATCATGTCAGCAGTATGAATTTCCTGTGGAGTCTTTTCGCTTTTACCGCTTCCCCGGAGGTCATAAACTATCATCCTGAAGTCTTTGGACAGGATTTCCCTCTGAAAGCTCCATACCTTTGAAGAAATTCCGATGCCATGAATAAAAACCAACGGTTTTCCCTCACCATAAACCTCAAAGTAAAGTTTGACACCGTTGGTATTTGCATAGGGCAAAGCTGATCACTCCCGAAAAATTTATTTCTATTATTCCCTTATATCAGCTTTTTTATTTTTGATATGTTTAATAGAGGGTATATCCGGCCACATTATAATTTTTAAACCTGAAATCCCTGTCTTTGACATCTATATTCCTGTTTTCCTTGTAAACAACGAAAAAGGTTACACCTTCCAATACATTAAAATATGAATAACTGATTTTATACGCAGAGTCATTGTTGTCAGGATTTAATATTTTTATGTTAAGTGCTTTATCAGATCCCGGTTCACCTGTGTATCCGGAAAGTATGGAATTGATCCTGTCTATAATCAGATCATTCTTCCGACTCCGGGATATTCCTGCCTCAGTCAGGCTCCAGGTCAGCATATTCCCGGCTGAATCGTATGAGTATACAGTATCATCCCTAGTGTTCAGATACAACAATTCACCGTCTTTGTTATAGGTAAAAAAATATGGTACGCTCCATTTGTCATTGGTGTCTGCAATAAAGAACCTGTCAGGGTATACAATGGTTTTAAAAAGCAGCTTTTCCTTCAGGTGATTAAAGTCTTTACTGCTGTAACAGTTTTTAGCCGCCACATCGTAAAATTCCCGCATAAGCTTGTCCTTATCAACCTCAAGTGGAGAAAGGTCTTCTCCGGCAAACCCCTGTGCCAGTTCAGAAAAGTTGGTTCTACTTGGGAGTATCGAATTGGAAAGCACTTTGACCGATAAGTTCAGACATTGCTTTGTATTTTCAGTTTTTAATCTTGTAATATTGAGATAGGAAAGCGGGATGAATGTAAAAATATAAAACATAAACACTATTATCATGGATAAAATCTGATGCATCTTAAGTGATCACCTTAAAAACCCTTTCTGATTATGCACGGCAGGATAATACTATTGTTGTATATACCTAATAAGCTTTTCAGAACCATCGGGGTAGCATTCTGTTTCCTTAAGGAAATTCCCGTAATCGAAAATGTAATTAGCTCCCGTATTGCCGGATTCATCAATACTATCACCATAATGAAGGTTTGTGGCGGCAACATAAGGATGCCCTGTCAGGCCATAATACTTTCCGGAGGGATTTAGCTTTGTAGCGACGAAAATTGCAGATTTGTCGGAAGAAAAGCTGTTGTTTGAAGCCCTTGCTTCAATATCGGCTATGACGTCATAACCCCTTACCACATTTTTGGCACTTCTGGCTATAATGGCTGTTTTTATGGACTTGATATTATTATCAACATGCCTTGGGTTGTTAAATAATAACGTAGCATTTACAAGCCTTCCAAACAGCGTTGGATTTTTATCCTCAAGGTATACTGTAAGCCTGTCTCCTACTTCAAGATAGCGCCCCACAATTTCACCCGCATCAAAAAATGTATCATAGACCCCTGCCTTGATTTGCTTCTCCAGCTTGAGCCTTATGCTATAATTCCCATACCTTGCCGTACTATCTGACAAATACCTGTATAAATCCCCTGTCAGTACGCCGGAGGTGCTTACCACCTCCACCGCACTATAGTTTAACTCATTTATATTTCCCTTAATATTCTCATGCAGGAAATAGAAAATTGTAAGAAATATCAGATAAACAGATAGTGAAACACTAATTATGGTGCTGATTATTCTTCCTATCATTTATATTCTCCATCGAGGCCCCTTGTGAAAACAGGAACAGCACCGGCCACCCCTGTAATTCACGGCATTAAGCCAGCAGAGCTTATTTGTTAAGGTCCACCTGTTGGAATGCAACTTTTGCAAGCTCACCATTCACATCATACTGCTTCCACATTTTGAAAAGAGCGCCGTCTTTAACAGCGGATATGGCCATTACACTGGTGCCTGAAAATGAAAAGCTTACTTCGTTAAAAGTGTCTCCTGAAGTGTGAATATCCAGCTTGCTGCTTCCCATCTGCTTGTTGTAGTTTTTAACGGTATTACCCGTGACCACGCTGGGATCCTGCAGCATCTGGTTTATCTTTCTCTGCTCGATTTCCGCCTTGTCACCGGTGTCCTTGACTCCGGCCACCTGCCCCAAAATTGCGTAGGAAATCAGCCCAAGGGTCAAAATGACCAGTACAATTGTGGCAATAATTTTTCCCATTGATACTCCTCCTTTATTTTTCCGTATATACGGCTTTAATAAGTTTCTCTCCCTCATATGAATAACTTTTGGAAAATACCCCCTCATAGGGTATCGGAAAACTCCCCGGATTGTAATTTTGGCCTGTGAATCTGCATGTACCCCGGCTATTGGTGGTTACCAATATTTCCACACCGGGATTTGCGCTGTAATAACGAATCACCGAAACCACGTCACTTCCTGAAACTTCACTTTTATCAAGCGGGAGCAGAGACTTCGACGTGACCTTGTCGGTATCATTCTCAATGGCAGCAGAAACCGAAATAATTTCCATGTTATTCCGGAATAACGGAATAGCCATAATCAAAAGGCTTAAAACAAGAACACTTACAATAACTTCATGTACAACTTTGTCCATAACCACCCTCCATTACCTGATTCAAAATCTGCTTACTTGTAAAATCCGATTTGATTCATATTGTAAGTCTCCATCCAGGGAATTATCATATACATTACCATTATGAAAATTATGGCCATAAACCCTAAAATCCCTATGATATGAATGGCCTCAATACGTTTTCTGATGTTTCTTGCTATCTCCCTTTTTTCCAGCCGGAATTCATTTTCGATATTTGTAATTGCCTGGTCAAAGTCATAGTTGTTTGCCTCGTCCAGCTTTTCAAAAAACAGCTTCTCGGCCATGCCTTTGGAATTTTTGATGTATGTGAAATATAGCGTTTTTTTATTTACCGTGTTCTGGCTGTTTTTTTCTTCAAGCTCCCTAAGAAGGCTATTATAGTATTTGGATTTATCAATCAGAACCTTCAGCAGCTCATTAAAATTGACAGGCTTTATTGAGCCGTTCATAATTATCAACTTTTTTAAAAACTGCAGCTCCTTTTTCGCATCTGCTTCTGCAAAAGTATTGCGTATCCGGAAAAAAATTTCCGGAATAAATGAGGCAAGGATAGAAATAAGCACGTATAAGAAAATATTGAACTTTCTGATTTCATAATAATCCACAATCCTGTTATAAACCTTGTTTACAACCGTATCCTTCGGCAGGAGCAGCTCTCCGTCATTTGCACCTATCAGAGCTTTTATCTTCTGATGCATGTCTTCAGCAGCTTTTACCAGTTCACTTTTTTTATAGGTTGCGATAGCAAGCTTCACATAACCAATTTCCTGTTTTAATGCTTCGCCCTCATCCACAACATTTTTATATTGATAAATCAGATCTGTTCTGTAATCAAAACTGCTGAAAATCTCCCTGGTCTGTATCGATATATTTGTATATTTAACAAGAAGAAGCATGATAAAAGTACAAACAAGTATTATCAGCTTGATCCGGAAGAGTTCTTCAATCCTGATTTTTGAGTATTTCAGAATGTTTCTTACATAAAAGCCGTATAGCCATGTATCGCTGGAAATCAGCCCTGATAAAAACTGCAGCAACTTTTTACCGTTTTTGTGCTTTTCTGAGCCATCGAATACCAGAAGCCTGTATAGACTTTTCCAGGATAAAGCGTAGCAGACCAGCAGAGTTACGGCTATAAGAGCGGGCAGGAAAAACAGGTAACTGTTCCACTTCATTTAAGCCGTCCTTTCCAGCAGCAGCATATACCCTATGTATAAGCTCAAAACTCCGAAAAATATTATCTTCCATTCTATCCCGGGAATACTTTTATAGAATTCCACAGACTTTTCCTGGAGAGCAAAGCAGTTAAATCTTTCTATTCCGGCCATACCAAAAGGCATGAATGCCGCAAGCAAAATATATGATCTGCTGGTGGCGGAAAGATCCTTTTGATTTTCTATCTCAATAAGAATATCCTCAGTTGCATGTTCAAACTGTTCCTTTATTACTTTTTTCCCTCCGTTGTAATGTGCCTGCCTTATAAGATTCAGCATAAGCGTCAGGTACTCGTTGCCGTATGTGCTTTCAATCAACTTGAAGGTTTCATCGATTTCTTTCATATTGTTTTTATACAGGACATCATTTACCAATCTCATCACTTTTTTCACCGTCCTGTCGAAGTCGTCATATTCATACAGAGATATGTGTATTGCCTTTAATATGTTTTCCTTGCTTATGTACCTGGAATTCAGCAGCTTGAAAGTCTCTGGAAGCTTGCTTGTGAACCTTGCTCTTACCACTGTGTTCAAAACGTACAGGATCAGCATCATAAAAAGACCTGTCAGGCACATGTATGCTAAAAACATATACCATACGACATTTACCCGTGGCATTATAATAAAGACAACGGATAAAACCAATCCTGCACATGCAAAAATGATTGCACAAGCTATCTCTATGTTTTTTTCAAAGGAAAACTCCGTATACATACCGACTTTTATGGCCGTTCCGGTTAATAATGCCTTTATTGGGCTATATACCATAAGCTTTTGCGAGAGTCTTCTCAATATGGTTTTTTTGTTCTTTTCCACTGTAAACCGGAGTTTTCTGTATATATACCTGCCCTTGCTTATTATGGAATAGACAAACAAAACCGAGGCGGCAGTGAGAGGAACCAGGAAAAACAACCGGCTCATATCAAGTCCTTGATAAATGTTTTCAAAAATAAGTCTCCAACCTGTAAAAACCTTACTCAGCAAATCCACACCGACCCACCTGCCCTTTACTTTCCATGAAGCATCTTTCAAAGTGCCTTATTTCTCCCTGCATGACATATTTCGAGATTTTATTGAAATACTGTTCGCTGGGTAAATTCACGGGGATCCAGCGGTCACCCTCCCTGTCATATCTGAATATCTCGTTATACCTGTAGCTTTTTTTGTACAAATATTTATGTAAGGCAAGCTGTGCCATGTTTAACAGGTTAGACATCCTGTCACGCCTTGTCCCGTGCATTTCAGGTTCAATATATACATTCTGCTCTACATAGACAACCTCAACTATGCTCTCCACAACTATCCTGCCTCCCGCCAGCTTCCCAAGGTGGATAATAATGTCCAGACCCCTCGCAATATCGGCTTCAGCAGTATCCGCACTGTTATACATATCTGTCCGCATCATGAGGTTTCTTATGTTTGCCAAAACCTCAAAGGGTGAGAGGGAGTGCATGGTTGCACCCACTCCGGCGTTAAGCCTCAAGCTGGCATTGATCAATTCCGCTACTTCCGAAGGCATCGTAATCTCTCCGACAACTACAACATCCCTCGCCATTTTGAGCATTATAGAGAAACATTCCGCGATAGAACGCTTGGGATTTTCTATAAGTGTGAGCACGTTCTTCCTGGGGTACTTCCTTCTGGCCTGAAGCTCATTCTGAGTGTCCAATATTCCTATGCCCCACTTATCAGGAACTTTCTCCATCATGGCCAGGAGAAAGGTGGATTTTCCTACACCCATATCGGAGCCTGTTACAAAGTGAGAGCCTCTTCCTTTCTGATTCAAGATCAGAAAGCTGTAAACCAGGTCGTCAAT
>CALMWN010000419.1 GCA_937873555.1 uncultured Clostridia bacterium | reverse complement strand
AGGCGACCCTGTTCAACAATATCCCGTATCCGGCTTCCGCCTCGGTTTATGAAGATGCGGTTATAGGCATGATAAAAAACAGGGATCTGGAAGAACTGGTGAAGGAAAATTCCGAATTTGCTCTGAAGCTTATAAAAATTTTGGTTTCAAAGCTCATTTTTGCACAGCAGAAAATAAGAGACCTCGCTTTCAATGATGTTTTTACACGGACTGCCTCACAGATAATAAAGCTCTCGGGAGATTACGGCAAAAAATCCGAGATTGGGACCATTATAGATATACAGCTCTCCCGGCAGGAGCTGGCAGATATGATCGGCACCTCAAGGGAAACCGTATCACGGGTCATGAGCAAATTCAAAAAGGAAAGATCCATAACGGAGGACAATGACAAAATCATCATACTCAATGAAAGCAAATTGAGATCATGGATATAAGCAAAGCAGCTCCGGAATATGTTTCCGGAACTGCTTTCTTTTAATTTATTTTTTCTTTTTTTGTTTTTTATTACTGCTGCGTTTCTCTGCGCCCATATCGATGCCTGCATTTTCTCCAAGCTGATCGTTTGCAATGTCCGGAGCAACAGAAGCAGCGTTCTTTTTATTCTTCCTGTCGTTATCCATGCATTTACCTCCTTTCAATCCTTCAAGACAAAATGCTGCTAATGTAGGAGAAGCAGCTTCTTGTAGGTTTCTTCATCTACGTTTTCAATATCGCCTTTTAAAATACGGAATATGAATTCCTTTTCCAGCCCTGTAGCTTTCGCATATTCATCCAGATCCATCCCCGTACTGCCTCTTCTGATGGCTTCTATTACCCTGTCGGAATTATTGACTTTTGGTCTTTTGGTACCTTCTATCAAGTCTGATACACCTCCTTGAATATTAGTGCCATTTCACATAATTTATTTCTTGAAATAAATTATGCTTTCGGCGAGTTTAATCGGATGTGCTTTTTAACATTTTTAAAAACTAGAAATTTGTTATGTTAAAAAGCACTAGCTCAGCTAGGGTCATTTTCATCCAGAAACACCCTTGTTACTTTTGTATAATTACCTTTTCTGATATCATCGCCTGTTGCAGCCTCTCCAAATTTCCTGTCATTGAAACCGGGTGCAACAGTGGGCTCCTTCTTCGATTTACCCTTCTTTTTATCTGCCATATTCCACACCTCCGGCAATTTGTTCAATTTTCAGCCTTTACCTGGTAAAGCCTAGCATATTTCAAATTCACTTTCGCTAATCCGTATTATTCGGTTCCGTATCCTGTCAGGCAGCCTGTTAAAGTTTGTAATAGTGACGGTTCCGGATGGAGAGCATTTTTCAAGATTCAAAGTCATTGCTGCATAACCCAGCCTGAACAGCATTTTAACCTCCAAGTCCCCAATATGCCCAATGTGTTCTTACATTGGGCACATCAAAAGCATATGAATGCTTTTTTCACACAACATTATTATGTCCAAATTCCATAAGATAATTATTACTCCATATAGAACAAAAGCGGCTATGCCGCTTTTGTTCTATATGGACTATTTTTCAGCTGTTGCCACAAGCATGTACGAACCGGTATCATACGCCGTAAATTCAAAGTCTCCGTACAGCTGTATCTTTTTAAATCCCGCTTCTGTTAAAACCTCATTCACATCACCGCTTAGAACAGGGAACAAATCGATTGAATTTTCATAACTTCGCCTTGTGCCTTCCTCTGTGACGGTCAGGATTGTGTCGAAGCTTAAAAGGCCACTTTTTTCATCATATTTATAATTTCTTGTGAATTCCAGCCCTGCTTCCTTATTTGTTATGGTGGGCAACCCGCTTATCCCGGATTTTAAAATCCTGTCGTAGTTTATGGTCTGCAGTATCAGTTTTCCGCCCCTGTTAAGGAGGCTGTGCATCTGCTTCAATACATCAAGTATATCGCCCATACTTCCCAGATGCACTATGGAGTTCCCGATACAGAATATGCAGCCAAACCTGTTTCCTACAAGCTTTTTTTCAAGCTCCTTCATATCGCATGTAAAGGCATTGACCTGCACACCGGCGGCTTCCGCCTTTGCCTTCGCCTTTATTATCATTTCCGTTTCAAGGTCTGTAGCCGTAAGCTTATAGCCAAGTCCGGCAAGCGCCACCGAATAACCTCCGGAACCACAGGCGACATCGAGAATGCTTGTACCAGTGTCTCCTGCAAAAGCTTTTATAAAATCCAGCTGCTGCCTTCCAACAGGAAATATGTAATCATAATACCTGCTTATCTCCTCATAGAATCCCATCGGCAAAAAACCTCCAGACTTCATGCGTAAATCATTTCGCAATCCCTTACCCGTCATTCTCCCGTCCATTATAGTCACGGTATTACCGCAACAGCCTCAATCTCTATTTCAACATCCTTTGGAAGCCTTGCAACTTCTACGAGCGACCTTGCAGGATATGGAGCAGCGAAGTACTCACCGTATATCTTGTTTATTGTTGAAAAGTTGTTCATATCCTTTATGAATACGGTTGTTTTTACAACATACTGCAGCCCGCTGCCTCCCGCCTTCAGAACGGCCTTGAGGTTTTCTAGCACTTGCCTGGTCTGGGCTTCGATTCCCCCAGCGGCTATTTCACCATTAGCAGGGTTTATGGGTATCTGACCTGAAGTAAAAATGTAGGAACCCGACTTCACGGCCTGTGAATAGGGGCCTATAGCCGAAGGCGCCTTGTCTGTGGAAATTGTCTCCTTTGCCATAACACACTTCCTCCTCTGATTAAAAGCGTTGAATCAAGCATATTATATACTACATTTACCCTTTTTAGCAGGATATTTAAACAAAGTTCTCTACTTCACACCCTTTTCTTCGGCTCAAAACCTAGTGCCATTTCACATAATTTATTTCTGGAAATAAATTATGCTTTCGGCGAATTTTATCGGATGTACTTTTTAACATTTTTAATAAATTAGAAATTTGTTATGTTAAAAAGCACTAGGAAAGCACATTTCAAAAGAGTATGCAAATCTGTTATGTTAAAAAGCACTCGATTCGCAGTATAATAAAATCCTTCTTACAGAAACTAAATGGAGTGAAAAAACCATTAATCTGTAAAGGAGGCTTTAAAAATGCCAAAGCTTCATGCACATTTTCAAAACATGCTCAGCGCAAGAAAAGCAGTAGAGGCTCTGAAGGGCATGGGTTACAGAGATGCACACCTGGATGCCGCAGAAAAGTTTCTCGAGGAATATTCGGAAGAAATCAATTTTGCTGGTTCTCGCAGTGCCCCAAGCCTTTCTGCTCTCATCATGAGATCAAATGCCCACCTGTTCAATATTGACAAGGGACCTTTGATGGCTTCAGACCCAATGGTGAGCGGAATCGGATGCTTCAAGGAAATATCCGGCAGCATAAGTACAAAGCTGGCTGTTACAGTAGATGATGAGAAGATGGAACAAATCAAGACTTTTCTTGCAGAATCGGGAGGTTTCGTGCAGTGAATACCATTATGCAGCGAAATTAATTTTAAATAGGAAAAGGGTTTTTTCGACCTTTTATTGAATATAATATCTGCAGGTTTCATTCCTCACTCGTCCACGGATTTTCCAATACTATACCAACGGATCGGTTCGGGTTTTGCATGGTACATGTTACAGCCTAAGATGGAAGGACGTGCTTTATATGAAAGCAATCATTATGGCAGGTGGTGAAGGTTCGAGGCTGAGGCCTCTCACATGTGATCTCCCCAAGCCTATGGTTCCGGTTATGAACAAACCGATAATGGAGCATATAATACATCTTCTCAAGTTCCATGGGATAACCGAAATAGGTGTGACCTTGATGTATCTGCCCCAAAAGATCAAGGACTACTTCGGCAACGGTTCAAGCTTCGGGGTTCACCTCCACTATTTCACTGAGGATACCCCTCTTGGAACCGCCGGCAGTGTCAAAAACGCCGGGAAATTCCTGGATGATACCTTTATCGTCATAAGCGGCGATTCCCTGACAAATATGAATCTCTCTGAGGCTGTTGCCTTTCACCGTGAAAAGGAAGCAAAAGCTACCATATTACTTGCAAGGGTTGATGTGCCGCTGGAATACGGGGTTGTGATAACCGACAGGAACAATGCAATAACAGGGTTTCTGGAAAAACCAAGCTGGGGAGAAGTTTTCAGTGATACCGTAAACACCGGAACATACATACTGGAACCGGATGTACTCAAGCATTTTAGCAGTAATGTGAAATTCGATTTTAGCCAGGATTTGTTCCCTATGCTGCTGGAAAAGAGAGAACGCATGTATGGATATGTCACTGAGGATTACTGGTGTGACATCGGGGATTTGAAAGCATATCTTAAGGCGCATTATGATGTTATGGAAGGTAAAATCCCACTTGGCAGTGAGGGCAATGAAATAAAAGCAGGTGTATGGGTTGGAACAGGTACGGTAATTGAACCGAATGCCATAATAAACAGTCCCTGTATCATAGGAAACAACTGCAGAGTTGGAAACGGTACTGTCATAGACAGTTTCTGCGTATTGGGCAATAACAATGTAATTGAGGACGAGGTTTCGATAAAACACAGCATACTCTGGAACAGCAACTTCATAGAATACGGGTCCGAACTCAGGGGGGCCATCATATGCAACAAAGTCAACTTCAAGCACTATGTATCGGTATTTGAAGATGCAGTAATCGGAGATAATTGTGTTGTCAATGAAAGGGCTATTATCAAGCCGAATATAAAGATATGGCCCCAGAAAATTGTTGACCCTCTTGCAATAGTGGACAGAAACATGATATGGGGTGTAAGGCACGCAAATACCATATTTGGAGAAAACGGACTTTCAGGAATTATTAACGTGGATATTTCTCCGGAATTCGCGACAAGGCTTGGAGCCGCATATGGCTCCACATTGAAAAAAGGTTCAAAGGTTGTGGTAAGCTCAACCACAGCCAATTCTGCACGGATGTTCAAACACGCTTTTGTTTCAGGCATATTGTCTGTAGGTGTAGAGGTTTTCAATCTAAGCAGCCTTTTGACTCCCATAGCCCGCCATGCGATAAACTTCCTGTCGGTAGAGGGTGGAATCCACATCAAGCTGAGTAGAGACAATGCGAACAAACTCCAGGTCGATTTTATGGATTCAAAGGGAGCAAGTATAAGCAGGCTTCATGAACGTAAAATTGAGAGTGCCTTCTTCAGGGAGGATTTTAAGAGGTGCTCTGGTGAGGAAATCAGCAGGCTGAATAACATTACAGACTTCAGGAACTATTATGTGCGCTATATATTGAATGAAATAGATACCCAGGCCATACGGCAGAGTGCACCCAAGATCTGTATAGTATCACCTTCCGACTTTGTCATTTCAGTTGTAGTACCTATGCTTACCGATGTAGGATGCAAGGTGGTGAACTTTTCCTCTTCAAATCTTGAAGCGGTGACGGAGGTTGTAGAGGAAATCAAAGAGAGCAATGCGGATTTCGCCGCTTACATAGACAGTAACGCAGAAACCCTTGTCCTGATAGACAGACTCGGAAACGTTGTAAAGGACGACCTGTTTATTGTTCTAACCTCGATCATAATGTTCAGAAACTCTCCCGGTACCAAGGTTGCTGTACCCATTACAGCACCTTCACTGGTAGAGGATCTTGCAGTAAAATACGGTGGAAATGTTATAAGGACAAAAACTTCACCACATGCGGTAATGGAACAAATGCTAAATCACAACCTGATAAAAAACCGGGAATATATCAAGCAGTTTCTATTGAATTTTGATGCTTTTGCAGGGCTGGTCATGATAATTGAGTATTTCTGCACAAACAACACTTCGCTTATGGAAACCCTTAAGGAAATCCCTCCTTTCCATATAAGCAGACGGAAAATTTTCTGTCCATGGGAACTGAAGGGTAAAGTGATGCGTACCCTTATAACTGAAAAAAGCGGAGAAAAGATAGAATTACTGGATGGAGTGAAATTCATTCTTGAGAACGGCTGGGCGATTGTCCTGCCGGATGCCGACCTGCCCATGTGCAGGGTTCATTCCGAAGGAGTTTCTGCAGAAGCAGCAGATGCGATATCGGAATATTACATTCAAAAAATCAGGGTAATGCTTGAAGAGGAATCTTAATGAAAAGTATAATTGTCAGTGAAAAACAATCGGGCAAGCGCCTGGACAGAGTGATAAGGGATGCGTTCCCGGATATGCCTGTCAATGCAATGTTTAAGGCCTTCAGAAAAAAAGACATCAAGGTCAATGGTGTAAGGGTCAGGGAAGACCATATTGTAGAGTCGGGTGACAATATAGAAGTGTTCATTGTGGACAATATTCTTGAAGGAATTGGACAAAATCAGGAAGGAAAGCACAACAGGGGCTTTTCAGTAATATATGAAGATTCCAACCTGCTTGTAGTGAACAAGGAACAGGGCATACCCGTCCATCCGGACAGGGAACAGTCAAAAAATACATTGATAGATATGGTACAGCATTACCTTAAAGAAACCGGACAATATCTGCCCGGCAACCCTTCATCTTTTCCACCCACCCTCTGTCACAGGCTTGACAGGAATACCGGCGGGCTGGTGATTATAGCAAAAAACAGTGGAAGCCTGAAAATATTATTGGATAAGATTAAAAGCAGAGAAATAAAAAAATATTACCAATGCCTTGTACAGGGCAGTATGGAGAGAGAGTCCGCAGAACTTAGAGATTACCTTGAAAAGGATGAAAACAAAAGCAGGGTTTTTATAAGTTCCAGGCGTGCAAAAGGTTTTCAGGAAATAATAACCCGCTACAGGGTGCTTTCCTATGAAAACGGAATAAGCAGACTGGAAGTGGAGTTGGTTACCGGACGTACCCATCAGATACGGGCACACCTTGCTCATATAGGCCATCCCATAGTCGGAGACGGCAAGTACGGTACCAATGCCTTCAACCGTCCCCTCGGCGCCAGGATTCAAGCTCTGTGGGCATACAAGATCCTTTTTGATTTTAAGGACGGAGGCATGCTTAATTACCTCAAAGGAAAAACTTTTGAAGTCAGCCCGGAATTCCGGGTACCAAAAAAGTAGGGGCAATACGCCCCTACTTTTTTGGTGTCTATCTGCCGATAAATTGCTGGACGAAGATCTTTCCATACTGTGAACC
>CALMWN010000418.1 GCA_937873555.1 uncultured Clostridia bacterium | reverse complement strand
AACATAGAAAAACCAATGAAAGATGCCGCTAATCCAAAGAAGAAGATGGTGAGCGTGACAATGCCGATCTCTATGATGATCAAATGATGTCTAAAAGTAGGCTGGAATATGATTCATATGGCGCGGCAATAAGCAATGTGAGAATACTCGATGAAAAAAATAGGGTAGTAAATATACTTGAGCACCGGGCAAGGTATAAATTGGTTTATGATGTATCAGCTGTGTCTAGTGTAACAAGTCTCAGACATGCGATGGCAATAAAGACGATATCTGGCTTAGAACTAGGAGGAATGTTTTCGCACCCGGATAATGGGTCTATGGTGAATTTGGAGACTGGAACTACAACAACAGTTGAGTTTAATTTTGTTTGTATATTTAACGCAGGAGTATATTTTATTAATACCGCAATACATGGAGTTATAGAAAAGGAAAGCATAATATTACATAGAATAATAGACGCATTATGTTTCAAGGTATTGCCTGCTGAGGGAGGCGTGGTATCGGGAATTGTGGATTTTTCGACACAAGAATAGAAAGTTATTTGATTGGTGTAAGACTAATAGTTAGCATTCAGCAGGCTACTACAGAAAAGGGAATGCATGTGAATGTGAAGGTTAGAAAGTGTTGCTGCTGCAAATGATTACTGAAATGGATGATATTGTCGAGGTAGAGGGCTCCAAGAAAGTAGCCTTATGTGCCTTCTTTGAAAGTAATATCGGTATTAGGCAGTTAGCTGCCTACTTAAAGGCAAACGGTATCAACGCCGATCTTTTCTATATAGTTAACATAGAAAGCATATCGGAGTTGATAGATCAGTTAATGGCGTATGACATAATAGGACTCAGTGTCTTGACAGATGATTGCTCGAAGGCTTTTCGGTTGGCTGAGGAGGTGATAAAAAAGAGGAATAACGCCTTTCCGATATTGGTTTTTGGCGGAGTTCACGCCACGATAATGCCAGAGCAATGCTTACAAGTCTCTGACTATGTGGTGAGGGGGGAGGGCGAGGAAGCTCTGTTAGAAATTTGCCAAAAAAGTTTGGAAGAAATACATACTATAGAAAACGTTTCGTATTTTAGTGACAAAGGTATCATATCCAACCCTCTACGCCCTGTGCAATTAGATTTGGATAAATACCCCTTTCCCTATTACACAGATAAGGAAGCTGTCGAAAACAGATATATTATTGTCTCTTCTAGGGGGTGCCCCTTTAGGTGTTCCTATTGCTACAATAGTTACCTGCGAAACTACTATAGGAGTAGCCATCCGTCAGTTAGGAAGAGATCCGTTAATAGTATAATAACGGAATTAGTGCAAATATTGAAACGTAATCCGGAGATAGTGTTAGTACAATTTTTCGATGACAATTTTTTAATGAGAGGAATGGATGAAATCATTCTTTTTTGTAAAGAGTATAAAGAACGAGTAAATAAACCTTTTTTTTGTCTCGCACACCCCTCCTTAATAATCGAAGAAAAAATTGAACTATTAACAGCGGCAGGGCTTGAGCATATACAAATTGGCATTCAAAGTGGAAGCCCCGAGATAAACAGAGATGTTTATAATAGGGAAGTAGATGGCTATCAAATATTAAGAGCTGCAAATATTTGTTCTAGGCATTCAGTCTCAGTATACTTTGATATAATTTTCAACAACCCGTATGAAACAACAAGAGACGTAAAGATGACTCTGGAACTATTAAAGAAAATCCCAAAACCGTTCCACTTGCAAGGACATAATCTGGTTTTCTACCCTGATACGGAGATCACAAAAAGAGCGTTGGAGGATGGTTTAATATCACCTATTGAGGCAAAGAATCCTTGCCAATCTGTTGTAACAGGGAATTTAAACTCCCCACTTGATTTTATTAATGATATATCAAATACTTACTACAATACTCATTACCAGATAGATGGAAAGGAGAGAATGAACACTCTTATTGCCATTTCTCAGGTTGTGCCTTCTTGGTGTATTAGTATTATGGAAAAACTACCTGGAGATGCCTTGTTCATTGCTAACTTATGGTTTGCGATTAAGAGAAGAAAAAATTATAGAGAAACCTATTACGCTGATAAAATAAGGGCAGCTGTGAAGAGAGCTAGAAAAAAATGAATAATAGCATTAATCAATACGATTATGAATTGGAAAATCACCAGATAGAATGCCGCTATCATAGAGAGTTTGTTGGTGGTCTTTGGGATACTATTGGTATTTACCAATTGCAATTGCTGATAAAATACGGACTTAAACCAAATATGAAGCTGGTAGATATTGGATGCGGGTGCCTAAGGGGAGGCATTCATATAATAAGGTACCTAAATATCGGGAACTATTTTGGCATGGATGGAAATGAATCTTTACTTAAGGCCGGATACTACAAAGAGCTGAAAGATGTTAATCTTCAGTACAAATTACCGATTATTAATCTATTGCAAGACAAAGAATTTATGCTAATAAGGTTTGGTGTTAAGTTTAATTATGCTGTAGCCTTTTCGCTTTTTAGCCATCTTACTTTGAACCATATTAGGGTGTGTATGGCTAGGCTTTCCGATGTAGTTCATGATGGCGGATATTTGTTGGCTTCTTATTTTAAGTGCACTAGTGATTATCCATGGGATCCGTTGGAGGTAGTAAACGAAAAGGGTGTTGCTACATGGGGACACAAAGACCCTTATCACTACAGCTTGAATGATCTGAGGTGGTGCATTAATAAGTTGCCATGGGAAATTATAGAACTGGACGATGCAGATCATCCAAGGGGACAGGCTTTGTTGCTGTTTAAAAGAATTATATAAGGGGAAGAAGGCGTGTTTGGTCTTAGAAAGAAGGGCAATACCGTTGCAATCGTTGGTTGCCACAGATCTGGTACTTCAATATTAGCGCAATTGTTATACTTTTCCGGTTTTAACATGAGAGACAGCAAAAGATTGCTTGTAGAGGCTGACCAAGAAAACCCAACTGGTTATTGGGAAGACCGCGATGCTCAAAATCTAAATAATAGAGCACTCGAAACATTAGGAGGTTCATGGTACAGACCAGTACTTTTCGTTGACGGGTGGGCGATAAAATGTAAGGAAGCAGGACTATTATCAGACATTTCAGATTTTCTTGGTACAAACAGAAATGGGTTTTTGTTCAAGGATCCCCGCACTACCGTGTGTCTGCCATTGTGGCTAATGGTTAATCCAAAAATAAGGCTTGTATATATTATACGAAACCCTATATCAGTCGCTAATTCATTATACTCGCGCAGAGTAAGCTTGAGCTGTGAGCATGGATTATGGTTGTGGGCAATGTATAATTGTTGTTGTATTAAGGATGGTGCATATAATATAGCTGCAATGACATCATATGAGGCCTTAGTGAGTAATCCAGTGCACGAGTTGGGGAATATACTTAGCGCTTTTCAAATAAAATATTCTAATGATAAGATAGAGCGATCCATAGCAGACCACTTAATTATTAAAAAAAATATGAACGCCAAGGTTGATACTTGTTATTTATCAAGATTTAAATGGCTGGAAGAGTTTTGGTATTTGTTGGAAAACGTAAGCAATGCTTACAAAATAGAATGCGAGGCAGGCCTTGGAAGAGAACGAAAAAAGGTAGAACAATATATTGGTAGTGCCTATTTTAAGAATAATTTAACACAGTTGGAGGAAGAAGCGCAAGCTTCCTTTTGCAGATTATATGAAATAACAAGTAGTTTGAAAAAAAATGGATAAAGGGTGGCATGCGCCTATCCGTATGAGCCATGACAGCCCGGAGAATCTATGCTATATTACT
>CALMWN010000417.1 GCA_937873555.1 uncultured Clostridia bacterium | reverse complement strand
TGGTTACACCGGCAATGATCCAGTATGTGAAAACAGGGCAGCTTCCCGATACAAAGATTTTCTGAGCCTCAAGGATAAAGACACTACAAAGGGCAGGCGCCGGTCAAAACCAACGGCACCTGCCCTTAACCCATTCTCCTTGCTATACTTTCAACGATTGTCAGTTCTGGCTTTCACTCTTGAATAATACGTTAACCATCCTGATCACATCCTCGTCCACAACACTGTAACATATCTCAAGTCCGTTTCTTTTTCCGTCAATAATTCCCGCTGCCTTGAGTTTGGCAAGGTGTTGTGAAACAGTGGATTGCGGTAGGTTCATACATTCCTGGACCTTTGAGACATTGCACCCTTTCTCCATAAGCCCTTTTACAATACATAACCTGTGCGGGTGCGCGAGAGCCTTCAATTTGTCAGCTTTCTTCTCGTATTCCTTAACGTCAATCAATATTGCAACCTCCTCTGAATTTAAAGGCATAAGATTCATCATTTCTATCTGTGATCCGGTCTTATCCGGACTTTAATATGTCCTCCGGCCCTGCACTACTCATAAAATACCTTTTTTTGCAGTCAATGTCAACCCATGCAGCCTTGAGCTTTATGACCGTCCCTGAACAGCCGCTTTATATGTCCTGTATCCGCCGCTAAG
The DNA here is from genome assembly GCA_937873555.1 of uncultured Clostridia bacterium. Lineage (GTDB taxonomy): Bacteria > Bacillota > Clostridia > Acetivibrionales > CALMWN01 > CALMWN01. Next base: position 27,892 of record CALMWN010000417.1, on the reverse strand, counting down.
ATTCCTGACAGCGGCATAGCCCCTCTGGGCAAGTATCCTGTAAGCCACATATCCCCTGAGTCCGATCTGGCAGAATATATAAATATCCTTGTCCTCCGGTACCTCATCCAATCTGTCTCTTAGTTCATCCACCGGTATATTGACTGCACCTTTGATTGTCCCCAGATCATACTCGCCGTTGGTTCTGACATCAAGCAGCAATGATTTTTCGGTATCTATGTTTTCAACTTCATCCCAATGGAACACCCTGCTGTCACCTTTTAATATATTACCAGCCACATATGCCGCCATGTTTACCGGATCCTTGGCCGAAGAATATGGAGGTGCATATGCCAGTTCAAGCCTTTCGACATCAAACACCGTCATTTTTGCGCGTATTGCCGTTGCCAGAACATCAATCCTCTTATCCACACCTTCGTTTCCCACAATTTGTGCACCGAGTATTTTCCCGTCTGTCTTGCCGAACAGGAGCTTTATGGATATCATGCTGGAGCCTGGATAATACCCGGCATGTGAAGGTGAATGGGTGAATGATTTTTCATAGTCTACATCATTCCTTTTCAGTGATTTCTCATTATTGCCCGTCATAGCCACAGTAATGTCAAACACCTTTACGATGGATGTCCCTTGAGTACCTCTATATTCCTCGTGATTACCGCATATATTGTCTGCTGCTATCCTCCCCTGTTTGTTTGCCGGTCCTGCCAGAGGCACAAGCATAGGGTTCCCATATATGAAGTCTGTTACTTCAACGGCATCGCCGACAGCATAAATATCCGGGTTTGAAGTACACATGTGTTTGTCTGTCAGAATTCCCCCTGTCTGTCCAAGCTTCAGTCCCGCATGCATAGCCAGGCCGGAGTCCGGTCTTACCCCGATTCCGATTACAACCATATCGGCTTTTACATTCCTGCCGCTTGCCAGTTCTACCGTAATATCAGAATCAGTTTCTGCAAATGATTTTACGGCATCCTTCAAATAGAGCTCAACCTTCTTTGACTTCATATGCTGCTGTACTATTGCGGCCATTTCAAAATCAAGAGGTCCTATCACATGGTCTGCAAGTTCCACCACCGTCACCTTTACGCCCATCATATGCAGATTCTCGGCTGTTTCGAGACCTATGAAACCGGCTCCGACAACAATGGCTCTTTCAGGCTTCATTTTGTCGACATAATCCTTTATCCTGAAGGTATCAGGAATGTTTCTCAAAGTAAAAATCCTTGAACTCTCCATACCCGGCAGATTGGGTCTTATCGGCTCCGCTCCCGGTGAAAGCACCAGCTTGTCATATGATTCCGTATACAGCTCGCCGGTAATAATGTTTTTAACTTCTACAACCTTTCTTTCCGGTATTATTCTTATTACTTCCGTTCTCGTCCTGACATCTATATTGAATCTTTCCTTCATTTTTTCAGGTGTCTGTACCAACAGGTCATCCTTATCCCTAATGACTTCACCTATGTAATAAGGAAGCCCGCAGTTCGCGAAGGATATATATTCACCCTTTTCAAACATTATTATTTCCGCATCCTCATTGAGTCTCCTCAGTCTGGCTGCGGCACTTGCCCCGCCGGCAACTCCCCCTACTATAACAACTTTCATCCCCATAGAATTACCCTCCCAAATTCATTTATCCCTATATTGTAATATTACGTTATATAATTCACATTGTCAATAATTTATCATACTTATTGAATATCCAACTATATTTATTCGGGATTAATTTTGGGAATAGTTTTATCATGAGATTTACCGAATAGATAATTTCCCATACTCTTCAAGTACACTATAAAGATTCGAGGCCTTTACCGGCTTGGAAATGTGCCTGTCCATACCGGCTTCCAGACACTTTTCAATGTCCGCTTCCATAGCACCTGCGGTTAAGGCGATTATCGGAATATGCCCGCCGGTATCCTTTTCTTTCTCCCTTATTCTGGCTGTGGCTTCCAAACCATCCTGTACAGGCATCTGAACATCCATCAAAACAATATCGTAATCATTCACATCCAGCATTTCAAGTGCAATACTTCCGTTGTCTGCAAATTCAAACCTGCATCCGGCTTTTTTCAGATATATCTTAATCAGCTCCTGGTTGGTCCTGTTGTCTTCGGCAACCAATATCCGCAGCTTTGAAATGGCTTCAAAGGACTGGCTGCTCTGAACCTTTTCGTTATTATCTGATATCAGAGCCTTAGGGTCAGGTAAATCAAACGGTATTTTACATATGAATCTGCTGCCCTTTCCAGACTCACTCTCCACGCTGATTTCACCATTCATAAGCTGTACCAGATTTTTAACTATGGCAAGTCCAAGCCCGGTCCCGCCATATTTTCTTGTTATCGAGCCGTCAAGCTGGCTGAAGCTCTCGAACATCCTGCCTACCTGGTCTTGTGGAATACCGATACCGGTGTCGGTTACTGATATTTCTAAAACTGAGGTTTTGTTCTCCCGGTTAATCTCATTTATATCAACTGTTATGCTGCCTCTTTCTGTAAATTTAACAGCATTGCCTACTATGTTTATCAATATCTGACCCAATCTGACAGGATCTCCGATTATATAGTCGGGCACACCCTGCCCGATATTGCATGAAATATTCAAATCAGGCTTGTCCGATGATATGATAAAGGATCTGACAGCATCACTTACAAGCTGTTTTAAGTTCATATTCACATTTTCAATAACCATTTTCCCCACCTCGATTTTTGAGTAATCAAGGATGTTGTTGATTATTAACAGAAGAGATTGTGCGGATTCCGTTATCATTCTGATGTATTCTTTTTGGGTGTCCGAATCAAGTTTATCCGAATAAAGAATATCTGATATCCCAATAATCGCATTCATAGGGGTTCTGATCTCATGGCTCATATTTGCCAGAAAATAACCTTTGGCCCTGTTCGCGTACTCTGCTGCGTCTTTAGCCCTTTTTGCCTCATTAAGAGCCTCTTCAAGAGTCGTTATATCCCTCAACACTATAAGCCGTCCGTTTTTGTACTTCTTTTTGTCGAATATGCCTTTCAAACTGATGTGAAAGTATTTTGTCACACCATTAAAGCTATATGTTATCCTCTTGTTGTCGGGAATTTTCCCAGTGTCCGCCTCCAAAATCTCAACCAATTCCTTCCAGTCAGTAAAGACATCGCTTATACCCATGCCGATAAAGCTTTTTGGCTCTCTTGCGTTATTCCACCTCTTTGTGAGTTCTCTGGCTCTTAAGTTCAAATCAAGGACACGATTCCGATTATCAAGCACGATTACCATATCATTCATGCTCTCAATCAGGTTGTCCCTCGCAACAGGAACTATGTCAAAAAGTTTATACTGGAAAATTGCATAAAACAAAAGTATTCCTGATACAAAAAAAGTTATCGGCGTAACATCGTTGATTTTAAAGGGAAGCAGATCAAGATTGAATGCCAGGTTTGTAGCATTAGGTATAAATGCGGATATAGCTATCATTCTGGCCTGTTTCCTGTAAATCGAATAAGAGTGTAGGTATGTAATAATAAACAGGATTATGCCATAGATCATAAACAGCTGCAGATATACATAATCTATCCAGAATCCCGGACCGGATGCCAGTTTGAGTTGATTGTCTATCAAATATACCCTGGAATAGAATAAATGGGTATATGGATCACTCCAAAGTGCAACCAAACATACAAAAGGGAAAATCAACAGAATAATCCATTTCCTCAAGCTAAGTGACCTTCCCTTGTTCTTGTATTCGTATGCTAAAGCAAAAAACGCTATAGGAACAATCTCTATTGCAAAATAGCGTAAGTTGGCAAATGTCAGTTTAATTATAAATTTATTTGAAATGAACATTAAAGCCTGCATCAGTGACCAGTACGAAATACATATAAATATTACGAGGAACGGTACAGCCTGTTCCGAGCGCCTGCGCCTCCATACGATCACGCTTATAACAGCAGCAATAAGTGAAGCAGCTATCAGTATAAATATATATACGCTATTTCCAATACTCATAAATTGTCCCCTTTTGTACACACACCCAAAAGCAAATGAAATCATTATTTGAGCTCGAAAATCATGTATATCATAATTACCACGCCGTCCAGCCGCCGTCCACGCAAAGAGTATGGCAGTTCACCATACCTGCTTCCTCACTTGCCAGAAAGACAGCCGCTGCAGAGACGTCCTCAACCTTGGCCAGCTTGCCGGAAGGGATCTTCCCCAATACATAACTGCGGTATTCAGGATTCTCCAGCCTCTTTTTAGTTAAAGCGGTCTCAATAAATGTGGGGGCAATCGAATTCACCGTTATCCCCGACTTTGCCCACTCTACACCGAGAGTTCTGACAAGCTGTATGACGGCTCCTTTTGTGGAGCAGTATGCAGGTTGTCCCGGAATGGCGACAAGGCCCGACTGGCTGGAAATCCAGATTATACGTCCCCAGTTGTGTCTCATCATTATTGACGCAACACATTGGGCAAGAAAAAATCCGCCTTTGACATTGGTATTGAACTGCAGGTCCCAGTTTTCTTCAGTTACATCAAGCCCGGGAGCAGGATGGTTTATGCCGGCATTGTTAATAAGTATGTCAATGCGTCCAAACTCTTTTTCTACTGCACTGACACCTTTTTTTACCTGAGTAGTATCGGTGACATCCATTTCAACACAGAACACTTTGCGCCCATACAAAGAAACCTCATTCCTGGTTTGCTCAAGCTTCGAAAAGGTCCTGCCCGATATCGCAACATCCGCACCCTGGCGCGCAAATGCTGCAGCAATCCCCGCACCGATACCGGCAGCAGCACCTGTTATAAGGGCAACTTTTTGATCAAGTCTGAACATTTTTAATCCAACTTCCTGTGCTTTATTTGTTACCGTATTTCTCAATCCTGGCTTTTGCAGTAATTCCATGGGCCAGCATTCTTTCCACATTGCACTGCCTTTCAGTGACTTCACCAATAAGCCTGCTGGCCTCCGGAGTCATTTTTTGATATGTAACGGTCTTAATAAACTTTCCTACCCATACGCCGCCGGTGTACCTGGCTGCACGGCTTGTAGGAAGTATGTGGTTGGTGCCTATCGACTTGTCTCCGTACGCAACTGTAGTTTCCTCTCCGATGAATAGTGACCCATAGTTTGTCAATCTCTCAAAATAGTAATCCTTGTCCTTTACATGCAGCTCCAGGTGTTCGGGCGCATAATCATCGCTCAGGGCGATAGCCTCATCCTTGTCTTCAGCTATATATATTCTGCCGTTATTTGTCCATGAGATTTCTGCAACAGACCTGGTAGGTAAAACCTTGAGCTGCTCTTCAAGTTCCTTTCGACATTCTACGGCAAAATGCTCACTGAAACATACAAGAGCAACACCGCTGTTGGGATCATGCTCCGCCTGTCCGAGGAGATCACAAGCCACAAGAGAGGGGTCGGCAGAGTCATCTGCGATTATAAAAATTTCAGTCGGCCCTGCCAGAATATCTATCCCACACCTTCCGAAGAGCTGCCGTTTAGCCTCGGCCACGTATTTGTTACCGGCACCGCAGAGAATATCAACCGGTTCAACCACACCCATACCAAATGCCATCATTGCAAAGGCCGGTACTCCACCGAGTACAAAGATCCTGTCTGCCCCGGCCTTTTTCATTGCGTTGATTGTTGCCGGGTAATAGCCCCTGCCTTTTACCGGAGGTGTAAAAGCCAGCACAGTTTTTACACCTGCCACCTTTGCAGGAATTATACTCATCTGCGCGGATCCGAACATAGGGTAGCGGCCTCCCGGAATATAACTCCCTACTGATTTTACAGGTATATGCCTGTGACCGAGTATGACACCTTTCCGGGTTTCAATTTCCAGTGGAAGTAAAGTATTCAGCTGTGCTCGTGCAAAGCTCCTCACATTTTCCTGGCAGAAATCCGTATCTTTGATTATTTGAGGGTCCAATTCATTTATAGCCCGGCGAACCTGTTCTTCTCCGAGTTCAAAGCTTTCAGGATTCCAGTCATCAAACTGGCTGCTGTATTTTCGTACGGCATCCATGCCTTTCTTCTCAAGTTCAATCAGCATTTCCGAAACAACCTTTGATGTTTCGGAATCATTCTCAAATAGCCTGTGTCCACCATTTTTAAAAATCCTCATGTTATTTCTCCTCCTGATAAACCAAATAACATAGGCGGCATTGAAAGCTAAAACTTTGCTGCGTTTATGATTAGTGCCTTTTATCTGTATGCCGGCTCAGAATGTTTGATTTTACTCATAAATCATTTGCTGCTTTTGATATGCCCTATTATCGAGTCTGTTACCTCCAAAGTGCTGGATGTGCCGCCTATATCGGCTGTTTTGATTCCGGCGGATATGGTTTCTTCAATTGCATTCAGTATTATATCCCCTATTTGCGGATATCCAAGGAAGTCCAGCATCATTTTTCCCGTCCATATTTGTCCTATAGGGTTTGCTATGCCTTTTCCTGCAATGTCAGGTGCAGATCCGTGTACAGGCTCAAACATTGAAGGATATTCCCGCTCAATATTGAGATTGGCAGCCGGAGCAATCCCTATACTTCCCATAATCGCCCCTCCGATATCGGATAATATATCTCCGAACAGATTTGAAGCAACTATTACATCAAAAATCTGTGGCCTGGTTACAAAGAATGCGGATAAGGCATCTATATGAATGCTTTGCTGCTTTATACCCGGAAATTCCACACCTATGCTTTTGAAAACTTCATCCCAAAATGGCATGCTGTGAGTGATACCATTGGATTTTGTCGCACTTGTTACGCTCCCCCTGCGCTCGGCTGCCAGTCCAAAAGCATAACGGATTGCTCTTTCGGTAGCTTTTTGGGTAAATACCGCGTTCTGGATTGTTATCCGGTCTTCTCCCTGGTGGAGACGGCCTCCGGCATCACAATACTCCCCTTCCGAATTCTCCCTGACTATGACCAGGTCAAAGTCCTTTGGTTCACGAAGCGGAGATTGCATACCACGGAGCAGCTTTGCAGGCCTTACATTAAGTGATTGCTTCATTTCCCTGCGAATCTTTATCAACAATCCCCAAAGTGAGACATGATCCGGAACAAGCTGAGGCATTCCTACAGCTCCAAGGAAAATGTGGTTAAAGTTTCTCAAAGTGGCGATTCCATCATCCGGCATCATTTTGTTGTGCTGCATGTAGTATTCGCAACTCCATGGGAAATTGGTCCATTTGAAGCTGATTCCGCCATGAACTTCAGCCACTGCTTCCAGTACCTTAACAGCACAAGGCACCACTTCCTTACCGACTCCGTCGCCTGGAATAACCGCAATTTCATATTGATTCATTATGTTTGCCCCTTTCAGTATAATTATAATGTATATTTTACCACAATTGTCACACCTGTTCTTCAATGACAACACAGTTTTTTGTGCTTTGCTTCCCCTTATATAATGCCTTATCAGCTTTAATTATGCACTGGTCAACCGTTTCTTTTCCATTTAACATGCTTACCCCGAAAGTCATTGTAATTTTAAGATCGATTGTGTTGTATCGGAACAGGTGATTTTCTATTATTTTTCTTAGTTTTTCCGCTATCACGGCAGCCCCATCCAGGTTTGTCTCCGGCAGCAGCAAAAGGAACTCTTCTCCACCCCACCGCGACAGTGAGTCCTGCTTCCTGATATTCATTTTCAACAAAACCGAAATCGCTACCAGCAGATAGTCCCCACAATCATGTCCATAGCTGTCATTTACTCTTTTAAAATTGTCTATGTCTGTAATTATTATAGAAAATTGTCTGTTACTTCTTTCAAACCTTATTCTTTCTTCCTCGATTTTCCTTTGCATTTCCCGCCGGTTTAAAAGATTGGTAAGTGGATCGGTCGTAGCAATCATTTCTAGTTTTTCATTGGCTTCCCGGAGGATCATGTTCTTTAGTTCAAGCTCTTCTCTGTATCTCTTGAGCTCAATATGTGTTTTTATTCTTGCGTGAAGTTCCAAAGCATTAAAGGGTTTTTTTATATAGTCCACAGCACCTACTTCAAACCCTTTGATGACACTCTCAATCTCCGCTTTTGCAGTTAGAAAAATGACCGGTACGTCCTTGAATTCTTCACGGCTTTTAATCCTCCTGCAAACTTCAAATCCGTCCATACCGGGCATCATTATGTCCAGAAGGATCAAATCAAACTGATTGCTCTCAATTATTTCCAGGGCCGACTTACCGCTGTCTGCCACATATAGATCATAATTATATCTTTTCAAAAAGTTACCTGCCACTTTCAGATTTTCAGGTGTATCATCCACCAGAAGAATCTTGACCTGGCTGTTATCAATTGTAATCATCCTTGACCTCCCATATTTTCTACTGCTTCTTATTTGATCTTATCATGTCAACAACTTAGTGCTTTTTAACAAAACATATTTCTAATCTATAAAGACGTTAAAAGCACATGCTATCAAACCTGCCCAAAGCATAATTTATTTCTAGAAATAAATTATGTGAAATGGCATTTGGAGTACCTCTCAGGAAGCTCTTTGATCTTTTGGAGATTATATGAATTAATAGTGCTGTAATTACCCTGCGATAAGTCTATCAAACCTTTAATTTATTGAGCCTTTCCTATTTATACGGTAATAATTGAACAGGATCCAAACCGATTGAGAAATCATTTGCAATAAACGGTGTTACATATATTGTAACATATATTGTGCAAGTCCAGTAGCACAGCCAAACAAAAAAAGCTTGTGAAAATCTCACAAGCTTTTTTTGTTTTCCGGATTTGTCCAAGGTTGACGGCTATTGGCCGCTTCTAATTATGAGTTCATTTCCATTTAATGCTTGGTAGTAGGCCCGGGCTACTCTAAGGTCCAATTGGAAATGAATTCTTACTTAGAGTTTAAACTTCAGCGCCGTGCAAGCATACCTGCAATTCTGTGAAGCCTTTCCGCTGCATAGCTGAAAAATTCCTCATAAGCTTCACAATAATAGTTCAGCACAGGTGTGCCTCCGATAAAGGGCTCCATGTTCCGTCTGCAGCCTCCCCTGCTACTAATAGTATCTGCGTCCGAACGGGTCTACCCTTTTGGGCAGGTCAAGCTTCTTCTTCTCCAAGCTCTTGAGTTTTCCATTTTCAATCATCATGGAATCCTTGTTCTCAATGCACCACTCCGTCAGATAACTTCTCATTTTTTCCAATCGTCCGGCTGTTTCGGTTTCTTTGGACCCCGAAAGATTGTTTAATTCACTGGGATCATTTTTCAGATTGTACAACTCTTCGACACCGCCATATTCATGATAGATATACTTCCACTCCCTGTCAGCTACCATGTACTGCTGGTCCGGACTGTCGCCGCACTGAGCAATATAATAATCCCTCACAGGCTTCCCCTCAAGCACCGTACCCGTCAGGTCCCCGCCGTCAACTCTCTGTCCGAGAGGCTCGCCGGTCAGCGACAGTATGGTCGGAAGCAAATCCTGCAGCCCCACGAGTTCGTCTGAAACGCTTCCTCCCTTTATCTTTGGCGGATAGCTGATCATTAAGGGAATCCTTACCGAACCGTTGTAAAATACTCTTTTAAAATACAGGCCGAAATCTCCCATCATGTCTCCATGATCCGCTGTATAAATAATTATGGTGTTTTCCCTCAGGCCCTTCTCCTCAAGGAAGTCAAGAAGCCTTCCTATCTGTTTGTCCTGAAGCGTTATCAAGCCATAATAGTGGGCCTTGATGACTTTTTTGGTCTCCGGGGAGAGTTTATCCCACATAAAATCCCAGTACTCCAGATAGGAGTTGTCAACCCCTCTTTCTATCACATCGGATATATCTCCCACCGGAGGGGGCATATCCCTGGGATCATACATTTTATCATAGGGATGTGGCGGATTATAAGGAGAATGCGGCTTAGGAAAGGATGCCCACATGAAAAACGGTGTCTCAGGCTTTTCACTGGCATGCTTTTCCATATGGTAAATCGCCCTGTCAGCCACCCAGGTATCTACAAAGTATTCCTCTGGTACAGGCGTGGAGGATGGGAATATGTCGTTGTTGCCTATGGCATCTCCTCTTGAATAACCCCCCCAGCCGACAGTGTGCAAATAGTCATGGTAGTCTTCAATTCCTCTCTGTTTATGTTCAGGATCGAATTTGGCAAGCATTCTTCCCGATTCTGCCAATTCAACATTTTTAATGCCATAAGTTGTTCTGTTTTCCTTTTTCGAGTCATATGGCAGATAGTGCAGTTTACCCATTGCATATGTTTCATATCCCCTCCTGTTAAGTTCTTCACCCAGTAGTGGGTATCCTTCCTTGATTGAGCCGCCGTTTTTCTTGACTCCGGTGCATTTGTGCGGATAAAAGCCTGTTGTAATGGTGGCCCTTGCCGGGACGCAAATCGGATTTGGCGTATAGCAGTTGCTAAAGTTCACACCGCTCTGTGCCAGCCTGTTCAAGTTGGGAGTATGTATGATGTCATTGCCGTTACATCCGATAGCGTCATATCGCATCTGGTCACACATTATAAAAAGTATGTTTGGTTTGTTCATTCTTCTCCCCCTTAATTGTTACTTTTGATAACGAACTTTAAATCTAAACACCGAAGGGTCAGTCCATAGGTATAAGCTTCTCTGTTGAAGGTTGAAAGCCCCTTTTGGCCAACTCCTTCTGCAGCCGTCCTGTGCTTGCCAGTTCTTCCTTAAGGCAGTTTTGATCATACCTTGCCTGTAGGTCCACACCTTCCGGAGAACAAACAGAATAAAGTATTTTTCTCAGCTCCTCCAGTTTCTTTTCCACTAGAGGGTCATGTTTTCGCGTATCTCCCAAATTGTTCATTTCATCTGGATCATCCTTCAGGTTAAATAATAATGGTTCATAGCCCACATATTCGATCAGCTTCCAGTCATCCTTACGTATTGTGTAAGAAGCTGCAATCCTCCCGTTCGCATGGGATTCTGAGAAAACATAATCCGGCCTTTCTGCATCATTACCTGTTTTTGCAAGCGTCAGCAGTGATTTTCCCCGGCTGAATACTGCCGGTTCATTACCCAAAGCTTCATTTATTGTGGGGAAAACGTCAATTAAAGATACAGGAGCTTTGATCACTTTATTTTTCGGTACTCCGGGTCCGCTAATAATCATGGGTACCCTTATTGAGTCTTCATACAACGATATTTTTTCCCATGCGCCATGAGCCCTGGCCATCTCTCCGTGGTCCGAGCTGTAGACTATCAGCACCTCATCCCGTATTCCCAGTGCCTCAAGTGTCTCCAACACCTTCCCCACATTCTCGTCATGCTCCTCAATTGTTGCATGGTATGCAGCATGCGACAGTTTTACGCATTCATTGTCAAAAACGTAGCCGCAGGTATGTACACTTTGGGCCTTGTCAACTTCATGAAGCCCGTCATAATCCTGTTTGTATTTTTCACCCAAATTATTGATCTTCTCCATATAATAATCCAGGAGGTCCTTACGTGGAGTCCATGGGGAATGCGGCTTGCTGAAGTTTATATTAAGGACCCACTGCCTGTCCTCCGGTCTTTCATTTAAAAGCCAGTTGACAGCTTCATCCGCTACCTTTACCTCATGTTCAATTATTGTTCCGGGCTCTCTGGGCCGTATTTCCCAATTGTTCTTCATATGATAAAGCTTTCGCGGAACAGCGGGAGGCTCCCTGAACAACCCGACAACGTCAAAGCTGTCCCTGTCGTGTATCAGCCGTTCATCCTCTATGCCATGATCGGTATTGGCTTTAAAGTCCAGCTTTCCAATCGTAGTAAGCAGTACACCGTTGTCTCTCAGATAACTGCCCCATCCCGGGACCTTTCCATTGTATGGAAAGCAATTGTCCCATGCTGCTATCTCATGAACATATCTGCTGGTAAACATGCTTGCGCGTGATGGTACGCAAAGCGGGCTATTTGTGTATGCATTTTCAAAACGTACTCCATCTGAAGAAATGGAATCAATATTCGGAGTCCTGGTCATACCTCCATAACACCCGCAGAACTGCGGATTGTGCTGGTCGGCGAAAATAAATACCACATTCATATGCTATACTCCTTTTTAGTCAATATATAAAATAAGCTAATTTTTGAATCCCATGCGCACATATTGACACTCCGGAGCATCGAACCGGTCCAGCAGCTCTTTCATTCTGCCGGCCAGCCTTCTTTCCAGTATTTCATCAAATACCGGATTCTTCTGCTCAGGATCGCTCGAAATATCATATATGGGGTTAAAGTCAGGTGCATTCATATGTTTTCGGGATTTTCGTTTTATTCGGAAATGAGGTATGTCATGACAATGCTTCAGAAAAATTCCCGTCCCGGCAGAAGCCAGTGCATCGCGTTTTATAAAGCCTGCAGTTGCCCTGGGCATGGCAGTATGGTGGTAGACGTCAGAACCCTCAATAGGCTGACGGCAATATGTATAGCACCCGTCAAACATATTGATGTCCTTTCCGAAATACCCGTAAAGAACGGCATCATGATGATCTCCGTCACGCTCCAGCAGGTGGAGCAGCGATTTGCCATGTACACCTTCGGGGGCTTCTGCCCCGTACAATTCCATCAGGGTGGGCATTACATCCATCGTTGCCGTTAATGCAGTTACCCGCTTCCCACAGGAAGCCGTCCCTGGTGTGCAGATGATAAGAGGAATATGTACAAGCTCCTGGTAATCAAACATGTAATTCTTTGCCCAGTACCCGTGTTCGCCAAGAAGATGGCCATGGTCTGTGGTAAGAATAAGCGTTGTGTCCTTCCACAAATCAAGCTCATCCATTTTATCAAGAAATTTGCCAAGCCAGACATCTGCCATTGTCAGAACAGCTGCATAGCTCCTCCTTATGTGCAGAACCGCTTCCGGTCCTTCAGTCACCGGTGCATATGGAGGCCAATCAAAGTGAAATCTTCCGTCCCAGTTGTCGTCATACATATCGAAATACTTTTTCGGGCATACAAATGGTTCGTGGGGGTCGAATACTTCAAGGTGCAGAAGCCAGTTATCCTCGGCATGATTGTTCTCCAGGAAGTCAATGGCCCGCATAAAACATCTGGGTGTCGGGTAATCCTCTTCACGCTCGGAATCTGTAAATTCGCGGTTAACCCAGTAAGCCCTGCGGTTTTTCCCTCTAAAAGGCGGTGTCTCCGGCTGTTTGACCAACGGGTGCCATACGTCGCCTTCCTGTCCACGCTCGAACTCCCAGGTGTCAAACAGGGTATGGTACCCTTCTCCTCCACCGTGGAAATAATGATAATGATCAGTGACCATATGGCTGTAAGTACCTTTTTGATCCCGGAGTTCCACAGGCAGGCAGTCATCCCAGGGCTCTACCGGACCCCATGGAGCCTCGAGGAAATTCAGACGTCCCGTCATGATTTCCCGCCGTGCCGGCATGCATGGAAGCGAGCCGCAGTAATGATTGTCGAAAACAACTCCCCTTCGGGCAAGCCGGTCTATGTTTGGAGTGCTGATAAGGCTATTACCGTATGCATTCAGGTAATGCCTGTTCAATGAATCCATAAGTATAAAAACGGTTTTCATGGCAAACCTCCTGCATTATCCCTTCAATGCTCCAATCATGATGCCTTTTACAAAATATTTCTGTAAAAAAGGATAGATGAACAGTATGGGTAAAGTAGCGACCATTATTGTGGCATACTTGACCGTCTCTCCGACAGGCTCCTTGTCAAGCCCACTCACCGTAGTCGTCATCGTATCGGTGCTGCTGGCTATCAGAATTTCCCTCAGCACAAGCTGCAGAGGATAGAGTTCCCTGTTCCTTAAAAAAATCATTGCATTAAACCACGCATTCCAATGATATACGCCGTAGAACAGTATCATAACCGCAATTACCGGCATGGAAAGCGGGATAATTATGCGGAATAATACTGTAAAATCGCTTGCACCGTCGATTTTGGCCGATTCCTCCATGCTGTCTGGTATCGCGGCAAAGGAGGTCCTCATTATTATCATGTTATAGGTACTCATTGCTACGGGTATTATCAGGGCCCATCTGGTATCCACCATACCCAGCTGCTTCACTGTAAGGTAAAATGGTATCAGGCCTCCACCGAAAATCATGGTGAACACAATATAAAACATTATGAAATTCTTCCAGAAATACCCCTTCCTGGACAGAACATAGGCTGCCAGTGAGGTCATCAGAAGATTCAGGCATGTTCCCAGTATAACATAGATTAATGTATTTATATAGCCTGCCGTGATCATCGGGTTTTTGAAAACCATCACGTAAGAGCCCAGTTCAAAGCCCAGAGGAGCCAGTAAAATCCCCCTGTGCGCCACCAATGACGTCGGACTGCTCACTGAGGCAAAAGCTACATACACGAAAGGGTATATGGTTAACAGCATCAAGACGGCTGTCAGTATAATATTCAAATAATCAAAAACAATTTCTCCTGCACTTCTTTTTGTAATCACTGCTTCTCCTCCTCACCACAGACTTGTTTCATTCAATTTTCTACTGATCCAGTTGGCACTCATCAGCAGGGCAAAATTAATGATGGAATTGAACAGCCCGACAGCAGAGCTGAAGCTGTAGCTGAACTCCAGAAGGCCCTTACGATACACAAATGAAGATATCACATCTGCAGTCTGATAAGTAGTAGGGTTGTATAGAAGGATGATTTTCTCGAAGCCGACATTCATCATTTGCCCAAGCCTCAAAATCAATAATATTACTATTGTCGGCGCTATTCCCGGCAGAGTGATATGCCAGACCTGCCTCCAGCGCCCTGCCCCGTCTATTATGGCAGCTTCATAAAGCTGCGGGTCTATTGCAGTCAGTGCGGAAAGGTAGATTATTGATCCCCATCCTACCTGCTGCCAGATATCTGTACTCACATACAGGGACCTGAACAGCTCAGGTTTTAGAAGCAGTGCACCCCTGTCTCCTCCGAAAAAGACAATAATATCGTTTACTATTCCGTCTTTTGCGGTAAAATCTATGATCATGCCGCATATTACCATGATGGATATGAAATGCGGCAGGTAGCTTACTGTCTGAACCAATCTTTTATAGATATTGCTTCTTATTTCATTCAATAGCAGTGCAAGTACGATTGGTGCCGGAAACCCAAAAATGAGGCCATACAGATTAATCAGTACCGTATTCTTCAACACCCTGGCAAAGTATACGCCGTTAAAGAAACTGACAAAATGCCTAAAGCCGATCCATGGACTCCCCCATATGCCCTTCCCGGGACTGAAATCCTTGAACGCTATTTGTGCACCATACATAGGCCAGTAATGAAATACAGTATAGTAGATAATCACAGGTATGATCATAATATAAAGATGTTTGAACTTGGCAAAGTCTTTAGCCAGATAACTGCCAAGCCTGGTTATCTTGTGATTGAGAGCCTTATTTTCCATCTTAAGCTCAGTCATAGCAGACCCCTTTCCTAAAAATAAAATCAAATGTAATCGGTATCTTTCGGGCTAAGGCAGGTGCTCTTGTTTATTCTTGCCCCTTCAGGCATGGCTGCATCTCCATTAATAAGCGGGTCCCC
This sequence comes from uncultured Clostridia bacterium, assembly GCA_937873555.1. Lineage (GTDB taxonomy): Bacteria > Bacillota > Clostridia > Acetivibrionales > CALMWN01 > CALMWN01. The sequence continues at coordinate 12,403 of CALMWN010000417.1, read as the reverse complement.
GGTACTTCTCATCCAGTCTTCCAGGCGCCCGGATAAATTTTCATGGATTTCCCTGTAAGAAACATCCGGTATCAGGTTTACTCTTTCAACCGGATCAAGAAATAAATCGAAAAGCATTTCACTGTCTCTTTTCTTCTCCAGCCAGCCGTGTTTCACCATGAAGTTTTTACAGAAGCCGTCATCAATATTGCATGGCACAATGCCGCTGTGTTTGCCATAATGCCTGATGAGCTTGTATCTTTTTGTACGTATGCATCTCATCGGTTCATAAGCGGCATGGAAAGTAACCTCTGAAAAAATTTCATCCCTTATCTCCCCGGTCTCCCCACTGAACAAGGGCATCATGGATTTGCCTTCCAGCCATGCCGGTTTTTCAACCTTCAGCAGGTCACAGATGGTCGGAAATATGTCAATGTGAGAAACAAGAGAATCCACAACCTCACCTTTCCTGCTATTCCCCGGCCATTTCATGATCAGGGAAATGCCTATGCCGGTATCGAAAAGATTGCACTTCATTCCAGGAAATGCGATGCCGTGGTCTGTGGTAAAGAAGACAAGGGTATCTTCTTCATGTCCTGATTCCTTAAGTGCATTCATTATGATTCCCACACACCTGTCGGCAATCTTAGCCGATGAAACAAATGCTGCAAAATCCTTTCTGCAGTCAGGCATGTCCGCTACAGGGAAGGGAGGCATAACATAATTGGGGTTTGTTTCTTCGTCAATCCCGGGAAATTCCCGGTGGGTATTGACCATCCCAAATGCCAGAAAAAAAGGCCTGTCTTTTTTTTGAGTTATGTATCCGGCTGCAAGTTCCGCATTGTCAACATCCTTTAAGTTTCCGTTATCCAGCCTTTCACTTTTCAGCACCTTCTGATACCCTATCAAGCCTGATGCCTGAGCAGCAGGAGCCTCATGCTGCACTCCGCACAGAACAGTCTCAAAGCCCTTTTGATTTAAAAACTGTGTCAGGTGCCTGCTGTAGTCATTTAACCTGAAACCCCTGTGGGCAAGGCCCAGCATTCCGCAGGAATGCGGTGACATCCCCGTAAGCAGCGCAGCTCGGCTAGGAGAGCATGTGGGACCCGCACAGTAGGCGTTTCTGAACAGGGTCCCCTCCCTTGCCAGCTCCATCAGATTAGGGGTGGGCACGGCATACCCGTATGGCTGTATGTATCTGCCGCTATCATGTGTATGAATATAAACAATATTCATTATTTATCCCCCATTGCAAGGCTGTATGATTTATAGTTTTGTCTCTGTAAATCGTAAAATGCGCATTAACCTCACACTTGCTTTAAATGCCGTCAGGGCCGACAGGAGCAAACCTGAACATGAAATACTTTGATTTCTCCAGGTTGAAATCTCCCGATTCCTTGACGACACCCCACATCTTTGATGCCATTCCTTCTATTATCCGGCTGTAATTGATATCATCAATAAGATTGAACAATTCGTGAGGATCTTTATTCAGATCATAGAATTCGTCTTCATCAAATCCGTTGAATACATATTTATAGCCATCCTCCCATATTATCCTCTGGGTATAGAAGAACCTCTGCCCGTGGAATTCGGAGAAAGCGAATCTTTTTGGAAGCCCGGCCTCACCCTTGATGTACGGGACTATCGAGCTTCCGTCGATTCCTTCCAGAGGCCTGCAGCCTGCCATCTCAAGCAGCGTAGGCGCCAGGTCATGGGTGTTCAGATATGTGTCGCAGGTATTGTTCTTCAATCCACTATGAGGCCATTTTATAACCAGCGGAATATTATATACCTCCTCAAATGCAGGGACGCCTTTGCACAAAAGCCCGTGAGCTCCCATGAAATCACCGTGGTCGGTAGTATAAACAACTATTGTATTGTCAGCCTGACCGGTTTTCTCCAATGCTTTGAGGATTCTGCCCACCTGTGCGTCTATCAGCGAGCAGAAGGCATAATAGCAAGCGGTTATCTCCTGGTAATCCTCCCATTTCAGATCGTCCCAGACGCTCTTAATCCTTCTGTAGATACCAGGTTTATCCTTCATTCTATCGTGAAAGCTTTCAGGTTGTTTTATTGTCTTTGGGTCATACAGAGAGTAGAATTCCTCGGGAACAATATACGGGTCATGAGGCCCCCTGGTTGATACAAAGGTAAACCACGGTTCATTTTTCTTTGAAGCCCTTTCGATAAAGTCGATCGCTTTTGAGTAGATATGATACTCTTCAGTATCTTCCTCCTTCTCTCCGCTTACCGCACAAACAATTGTATCTCCATAGCCCTTCTGCTCTACCGTAGTCTTTTTTACGATTGACTTGGGAGTATGACGGGGAAGGTCCTTTTCCGTTACATACTCATCAAACCCATAATTACCGAGGTTCATAGTCCTTTCAATATGCCATTTTCCAAAGTATCCCGCACTATAACCCTCACTTTTCAGCTGCATGCTGAGTGTATTTTTATCGGAGCGGTAATTTGCCCGGTAATCGTCGACAGTGTGGGTACAATCCACCATGCCGTGATTATGGGGAAGCAGTCCTGTCATGAGGCTTGCACGGGCAGGTGAACAAATTGCGTTGGTTGTATACGCCCTTGAGAAAAAGGTTCCTTCACGGCACAACCTGTCCAGGTTTGGAGTCAGGCACTGTGAGCCTGGAACTATCGTATTTTTCTGCTGCTGATCTGTCATTAGAAATAATATATTGGGTCTTTTATTCATTGTCGCCCTCCTATTTTCTTGCGTTAAACCTGTCGTATGCCGCCTGCATTATTTTAACAGCCTCATCAATACCCATTCCTTTTATGTTGTTCACATGTTTTTCAAAGTTGCTCATCGGTTCAGCACCCATTATGATTTTTGTTGTAAATTCGTTTTCATAGGTTGTGACTTCATTCATGATCGCAGCAATCCTCGAACTTTCATCCCTGGTAGGCGTCAGGGTGGGTATAAGCAAGGATGTATCCGCTTTTCCCCACGCTGTCACTGCTTCCTTCTGCACAGGCAAAGCAAGCTGTATTTGCTTGAAGGCTTCGGGATCCCTTACTATGGGGATGGGTGCGTGAGGCAGGCAGTATTTTGAAACAGCCTGGTCAATTGAAAGTCCCTCGGGGCTTTTCAGCACCTTATCGGTGAATGTCGGTTTTCCATCCTTCATCACATAGCTTTCGCCCTGTATGCCGTAAGTAAACAGGTTATGCCCCTCATCGGTGTGAAAGTAATCAAGCCATTTTACAGATTCCTTCACATGCTTGTTTTTAGCGCCAAGGGCTGCCCCATGCCCAGGAGTGGCTTTTATATTTCCGGCATAGGCTACATAGGGCTTTCCGGCATCACCTGAAGGCCATGGAACTCCAGCCAGTTGGAATTTGGGATCCTTGGGAGCCATGAGATTCATGTACCTGCCCATATTGCCCGAAACGCTGCCCACAAATGCTCCCACCTTGTTGCCGGTAATCTTGGCATCGAAGTTTTTGCTGTCCACAGACATATACTCAGGGTCGATGAGGCCTTCCTTATACCATTTGGCCATGGTTGCCAGATAATCCTTGTATTTGGGCTCCAAAACAGAATACTTGATTTTTCCCTTGTCCTGATAGAAGCCGTCATACGCATCTATTCCCCACGCACCGCTCAATTGTTTGAAGTCGCTTACTTTAGTCGTCGCAAACGGAATTTCATCAGCACTTCCGTTTCCGTTCGGGTCCTTCTCCTTGAAAGCCTTCAACACGGTATACCAGTCATCTATGGTGGCCGGCATATTGAGTCCGAGCTTGTCAAGCCAGTCTTTCCTTATGTTTAGGCCCTGGGTGACTCTGACCAGCGGGTCCAGCCACATCATAGGAAACATGAATATGCTCCCGTCATCCAGAATAAACTGCTTCCTGGATTCTCCCGAACCGTCAAGGTCCTTTTTAAAGTTTGGAGCATACTTGTTTACAGCATCGTTAAGTTTGAGGATTGAATTATCCTCGATCGCTTTGGCCGGCCCTCCGGGGACATTCAGCCAGGTTGTGTAAATGATATCGGGAAGGTTCTGGGATGCCAGCATAAGGTTGAACTGTTCCTGTTCCTGGCCTATCGGAGGATGCTGGAAAACTATGTGTATGCCGGATATTTTTTCCATTTCCTTAAAAGCCGCAATTTCATTGAAGGTTTTCATTGTAGCCCCTACTTTAGCATCAAGCGCGATAAAAAACGTAAGATCCAGCTTTTCCTTGGTAATAGGCATGGTAAGTGGCTCTACCCCGCCATTGCCGGATTCTGCAGAATTGGAAGCACTTTTCTCCGTCTTAATACCGGTCTTTCCATCATCCTTCTGACTGCCGCTGCAGCCGGTTATGGTACTGAACAGCAGCAGCACTGAAATAATCAGGGCTAGAAATCTGACACTTTTCTTCATACTGAATTGTTCCTCCTTTATGAATTTTGGACGTCTGTAAACCATTGAGATTATCATACTTTAGCAGGGGCAGGGAAAACAAGAATTAATATTTTGTATTCATGTTAAAATCTTTGGATAGGAGTTTTCTCATTCATTTCGAGGATTTAATCATAAGGGCTTGAAGATTTTATATACTTCATCAAATTTTTATACCTGCTTTTTATCCGATTTAATGCTATTATATTACTAGAATACAGGTAATCATATCTTCTTATGAAACTATGGAGCAAATAACGGGTTAAAAAGTTGCAGAGGTGAACTATGCATAGTATACTCAAAAATTTATACTCGTTTGTTCAAAGGAAGCATAACCTCTTCTCAGTATTCCTGGCGTCATATATCGTAGTCTTGTCAATTCCGGTAATACTGGGCGGCATAAGTTATACGCAATCCGCCCGTGTACTTAACGAACAGCTGGGAAGTAGCAGTGTGTCCATGCTCGATCAGGCGGTACAGGTAATTGACGGGTATTTATACAGTACCGACCAACTGATGTCGAACCTGGCTCTGGATCCGAACATACAGAACTTTCTATTTACACGTAAACTGAGTGCGCCTGAGAATTTTTACAGCATGTACAAAGCGGTAGAAAGCATATCCAAATATAGAAGCTCCAACAACCTGATTGATGATATTTACATTTACTTTAAAAATACTGATTTAATCCTCACATATTCAGGCAAATATGATCCTGAATTCTTTTACCAGCAGTATCTTCAGAATAAGGAATACGGTTATTCGCAATGGAAGGGTGATCTGCAGAATTTCTGGTACAAGCAGTACAGCCCTTCAAGAAGAGTATTGAAATGGAACAATACCAAAACAATCATCGATTACCGGCAATCCCTGCCTTTTATAGAAAGGTCAAATACTTTGGGTACGGCTGTCATCATGATGGATACAAACAATATTTACAAGCTGCTGAACAGGTTTGAAATGTTCAGCAACGGTGAAGTATATGTATTGGACAATTCGCAGAATATTATTATGAGCATAGGAAAAGGAGCCTATAAAAGGTTGGCCCTTCAAAACACAATGTTGACGGCCAGCCAGCTTTACTTTGACAGGTCTACACACCGGGAGTTTGTCATATCCAGTGTAACATCCGGATATAACGGTTGGCGTTACATCTCTGTAGCCCCCACTAACATCCTGATGCAAAAGGTGAATTATATAAAGGTATTGACAATAGTAATAATTGCAGTAGAGCTGGTTCTGGGATTGGGGCTGTCATTTCTTCTTGCCCGACGTAATTACAAACCTATAAGACAGCTCATGGAAAAACTCGGAACAAAGGCTGGTAACAATTTATCGGCTGTCAGAAATGAATTGACCTTCATCGAGGAAATAACCGCTGCAACTTTTGCGGAAAATGAAAAAATAAAGACAGCCATGGCCGGTCAACAGCCGATTATCAGGACAAATACCCTGATGCAGCTTCTTAAGGGTAATATCAACGACCTGAAAAATATACGGGAATCGTTGAGTACTCTGGGAATATCCTTTATTGGTAACATATTCTGTGTGTTGACCGTCAATGTCGATGACAGTTCTCAATTTGTCAAGGATGGCTCCCTGGAACAGAAGGCAATGATAAAATTTGTAATTACAAATGTCATTGAAGAGCTTGTCAATAACGAATATAAATCTTATTCGGTCGACATGGACCTGGATCGGATATCGATAATCATTGATTTAAACAGGGAGGATTCTTTGTACTTAAAAAAGCTGTATCAGATTTCAGATGATGCAAAGGGATTTATCGCACAAAAATTCCTGACACAGATTACAATCGGCATAGGATCCATGCACGAAGGAGTAAAGGGTATAAGTGCAACTTATAATGAAAGCATAAGAGCGATGGAGTACAAAATGGTCAGGGGAACCGGAAGTGTCATTGCCTTTGAGGATATCTGCAATGTTACCGGTGAATATATATATCCGGCCTTCATAGAAACACAGCTGCTGAATCATATCAAGGCCGGTGATCTGGAAAAGGTTGAGGCTTTGCTTGACAGTCTGTTCTCTCAGAATTTTAAAAACAGTAATATATCCATTGAGATGGCAAGGTGCCTGTTCTTTGACATCATGAGCACGGCCCTCAAGGTATTGAACGATGTGAGCATTGAATATGAGTCCATTTTCAACAGGGACTTCAGTCCCCTGAACAAAATTCTATCCTGCCAGACAGCCGATGAAATGCACATTACGTTAAAAGACCTGTATAAGAGTATCTGTGAGTACATAAACCTGAACAGGAAAAGCCACAATGCTGCATTAAAAAGCAGGATCCTGGACTACCTCCATGAAAACTACAGCAACAGTGCATTAAGTCTCACTTCAGCAGCTGATGCACTTGATCTGAACCCTTCATATCTTTCATATTTTTTTAAGAAGCAAAAGGGTGAAAATTTCATTGATTACCTTAATAAAATACGAATTGAAAAAGCAAAGGAGCTGCTTCAGAATACTTCCCTCCCACTCTTCGAAATATCGAGCAGGGTAGGTTATACAAACTACAGCGGACTCATCCGTATCTTTAAAAAATATGAAGGCATCACACCGGGATTATACAGGGAAAATATACAGAGCGGTGTATTACAAAAAAACCTGTAGCCAATCCAAAGAAATCTAACACTTTCTAAAATATTGCTTCTAGTATTGTTTCCATATAAAAACTAGAATTATGGTGTGGTAATCCGATTATACAAGGAGGAGAAAGTTCATGCAGAAAAGAACACTAAGATTTTTTTCAATTCTTCTTACTCTCTCTATCATGTTGAGCTTATTTGCCGGCTGCAGCACAAAGCAGGCAGACACGGCTGTGCAAAAACCGTCACAGGTGAATGCCGGCACGGGGCAAAGTGCTCAGTCCGGTCCTGAACCTCTAACCCTACCCATAGTAAAAGACAAGCTTACACTCAAGTGCTTTATGGCATTAGATTCTAAACTGAGTGCAACTGCAAAGAGTATGAATGATACGGCATGCTATAAAGAGCTTGAAAAGCGGACTGGTATTCATATTGAATTCAATCATCCTCCTGTGGGTCAGGAAAACGATCAGCTGAATCTAATGATTGCATCCAATGACCTGACCGATATTATATTCTGGAACTGGCCTAATTTACCGGGCGGACCAGCTAAGGCAATCCAGGATAAAACAATCATCCAGCTGAATGATTTGATCAATAGTTATGCTCCAAATCTTAAAAAACTCATGGATGAAAATCCGGAAGTAAAAAAACAGTCTACATTGGATGATGGATCATTTTATATGTTTCCTATGGTGAGACTTAGAAAGGATCGTCAGGAATGGTTCAAGACAAATGGTCCACAAATTCGTAAGGATTGGCTGGATAACTTGGGACTTCAGCCTCCGAAAACTATAGATGAACTTTATAATGTGTTAAAAGCTTTTAAAACAAAAGATCCAAACGGAAACGGTCAAGCAGATGAACTCCCGTTTGTAGCAAGTAAAGACCCCGGCAACAGCGTTAAGAATATTGCAAGTGCCTGGGGAATCCTGGTAGGCTTTTATAACGATAATAACGTTGTAAAATTCGGGCCTTTGGAACCTGCATTCAAGGATTACGTATCTACCATGAATAAATGGTACAAGGAAGGGCTGATTGATCCGGAATTCCCAGTCACAGATGGTAAAAATTTTGATGCAAAGATTACGGGCAACAAAGGTGGTTTCTACTATGGCACCCTCAGCGGCAGCATGGGTAGATTTTTAACTTTAATGAAAGACAAAAGCCCGAAATTTGATATAATGGGACTGACCTGGCCTATAGGTCCCGCAGGTAAGGCTTATACAAGCAACGATGATTACAACAAGCTGGTTATTGGCCTGGGTAAAGCCGTCTCATCCAAGAACAAAAATATTAAAGAAACTATAAAGTGGATGGATTACTTCTACAGTGAAGAGGGCTCAAGGCTTCTTAATTTCGGAATAGAAGGTGAGAGCTATACCATGCAGAACGGAAAACCGGTATTTACTGATAAAGTCCTTAATAATACAAAAGGGCTTTCACTGGATCAGGCATTATCACAATATGCAATGTCAACAGCCAATGATGCCATTGTGAAGGACCCGGTATATTTTGAACAAATGGGCCTTATGCTTCCACAGCAAAAAGCTTCTCAAACCGCTTGGGATCCAGCCGACAAGTCACTGCTTCTTCCCCCTATTTCTCCTACTTCCGAGGAAAGCAAGAAGATAGCTTCAATTACGAACGAAGTCAATACCTATCTGGATGAAATGCTGATTAAAATGATTATGGGCCAGGAACCTGTTGAAAACATGAGCAAGGTTGTTAGCAACATTAAAGGCATGAATATAGATGCCGCAATCAAATTACAGCAGGCAGCCTTTGATAGGTACAAAAGCAGGAAGTGATTATTCCAGCGGAGATACCATACTTAACCTTACAAAAACCCCACCGGTTTAAATGTTAAAGGTTCTGTAGCATAAGCGCCTTGTCCTTTTAAAAGGATAAGGCGCTTTTTTTGCTGATCAAAGTGCCATTAGCACCACAATGATTTAATCTTTTTGTTTAAAGAACAAGAATTCTTGATATATATATTAACGCGAGAGGAATACTGTAGTATTTTGTCGAATAATGAATAATAAGTTTATCTCTACCTAGGAAGGGGCATACAAATGAATTTACTAAAAGCATTCAAAATCCGCACCAAGTTATCAGTACTAATATCACTCATGATAATCGGTCTTATTTCAGTCGGGCTGATCAGCTATTACTACAACAGCAGTTCAAAAGGCACTATCGAAGAGATGTACAAACAAAACCTGATGCCGATAAAATTGCTCTCCGATGCGCTGATACAGACAAGTATAAACAAATCCAACACTCTTGAGCTGATGCTGACAAAGGATCCGGCTTCGCAGACAAAAATCCTGGATGACATTCAAAAGAGGTCCAAAGCTATCGATGATGACTTTTCCGCATACGAAAAAACTTCATTGGATGCTTTTGAATCAGAACAGTATGGCAATCTTAAAAAGTCTCTTGCTGTGTGGCGGGATGTACGCAGCAAATGTGACGATCTGTCAAAATCCGGTAAATATGATGACGCCTTTGCGCTATATAATTCCGCAGGCATAAAGGCTTTTGGTACTTACCAGGCCAATCTCCAAAGAATACTGGATTATAATACCAATACAGCTGATAAAAATTATATTGATAACGGTGTTACATATAAGAATGCCATTACATTGATGATTCTCCTGATATTACTTATAATTCTGATTTGTTCAGCCGCCGGCCTGCTGATAACTCTTTCAATCACCAGACCCTTAAGGAAAACAGTAAATTTAATTGAGAAAACTTCGAGGTTTGATCTTGTTTATGATTCTTCCCTTGAGTATCTGCTTAAATACAGGGATGAAATAGGTGAGATGGTCAGAGCTCTTGCGGGTATGAGAAAAGCTTTGAGGGAAATAGCCGGTAAAACCATCGCCACATCTGACAACCTTGCAGCGCATTCAGAGGAATTAACCGCTTCTACAGAAGAAAGTACAAAGACAATCGGGCAGGTTGTTACCGCCATAAATGAAATGGCTGAGGGGAACAGCAGCCAGGCAGAGATGGCCAATAGTACAAATACCATCATCTCCGATGTCGTTAAGACAATTGGTGAAGTTAATTTGTCCATGGTTGAGAGTGCCGAAAATGCAACCCGGTCACTGGAAATAGTAGCATTAGGCCAAAAAGCCGTTGACATTGCAACCGAAAGAATGCAGGAAAGTGTCAACATATCCAGGGAAACAGGCAGTTCAGTAACTGAATTAAGTGATATGATAGAAAAGGTAGGTAATATCGTCAGTGTCATAACCTCAATTGCAGGCCAAACAAACCTTCTGGCTTTAAATGCAGCCATTGAGGCTGCAAGAGCAGGAGAGGCCGGAAAAGGTTTTGCAGTTGTTTCCGAGGAAATCAGGAAGCTAGCTGAAGGTTCTTCCTCTGCAGCCAGGGAAATAACCGATATCATCAAAGGTACAACGGAAAAAAGCAGAAAAACTGTTGATAACATGAATAAAGCTGTAAAAGTCGTGGAGGCTCAGAGAGAAGCTGTGCATGAAACAAAAGACGCTTTTGAAAAAATCAGGTCTTCTGTGGCGGATATAGTTAGCCGCACTCAGCAATCAGCCATCATGCTCAAAAATATTGATACCGTTTCAAGGGAAATAGCGTCTAAAGCACAGGAAATGGCTGCCGTAGCGGAACAATCAGCTGCAAGCACCCAGGAAATCTCCGCATCCAGTGAGCAGCAGCTCGCAACTATAGAAATGATATCCGAAGCCGCAGGCGAACTATCTAAAATGGCAGAGGAACTTAATAATGAAATAAGTAAATTTAAGGTCTAAACGCTCAAATTTAAAAGTATGTGAGGCGCTTTACCTCACATACTTTTTTATAGCTCTTAAATTCAATTTATAGATGCTGACCTCTTCTATATCATTTAAATATTGTTTTTTCCTGGGCATCCCTGCATTTAACACAAGCCCTACACCTATCATATTTGTAAGCAGGGCACTCCCTCCGTAACTGATAAATGGAAGCGGTATACCTGCAACCGGCATGATGCCTATATTCATGCCTATATTCTGGAGTACATGGAACGCCATCATGGATGTGACTCCTGTTATGATGAGTGTTCCAAAATACTCCCTGGATGTCCTTGCCAAAGACAAAAGCCGGATGAATAAAAGCATGAAACAGATAACAATAATCGCACACCAAATGAATCCCAATTCTTCACCGATTACCGAAAATATGAAATCCGATTCCTTTACAGGAAGTGCTCCCATCTGGATCTGAATCCCTTTAAAAAGGCCCTGTCCCCATATCCCTCCAGAGCCTACGGAAAGCTTCGCAATCATCACGTTATACCCGGCACCCATCGGATCACGCGAGGGATCAAGAAAGACAAAAATCCTGTTCTGCACATACTTCGGCAGTCTGGGAAGTACAAAGAAGTAAAATGCAGGAAGGGCAGCTATCAAGCCTGTTATTGCACCAAATATATATTTTTTATCAATGCCTGAAACAAAAAGCATCGAAGCTCCTATAACACAAAAAACCAGGGCTGTACCATTATCCGGCTGTGCCATTATGAACGAAACAGGAATCGCAGCGTGGATAAAAAGCGGAATAAGCTTCCGGATCTTATTTATATTCTCTCTTCCCTTTTCCTGAATCCTGTTTATATGCGCTGCAAAAGTCAATATGAATAAAACTTTGGCAAATTCTGAAAACTGTATTTGTACAGGCCCGATTTTGAACCATCTTGTGGCACCATAGGTTGAGTGACCGAGAGACGGTATGGTTATCAGCAAAAGCAGCGGTATTATCAAAATAATATACAGGTATGGCGAAAAACCCTTTAGCGCGGTATAGTCAATATTCAGTATTAAAACCATTACAACAATGCTCAGGACAAAGGCTATTGCCTGCATCCTTATATGTCCGTAGTCCCCTGCATATGCCTTTGTTGCACTGGCTATGGCAAACATTCCGATAGTAAAAAGTACCGCTATCAGGCACAGAATGGGAAAATCAAGTTTTTTCAGTATATTCCTGTCACGCATTTTATCACCATCATTAATGATATAGCTTGCAAAAATAGTCCAAAAAATAAAGCAAGCTCAAGAAACTTACTCCCTTACAAATTAATTATAAAGTTTATTAATTTTTTATCAAGTTGATTGGGAAACAATTCTATAACAAATCTTTCCCATATCTTATTTTAATGGATAAGCAGGCTGCTTTATAGGAAAAATAAATAAAAATACTGTTAAGAAGAAGGTATAATCTATGTCAAAAGATATTTACAGGAACAAGAAGGATTTTGCAGTTGAGGAGTTTGCCACCGAAATACCCGAACACAAAGGTCAACCAGTCCCAAGGGAAGCCCGTTCACAAAAGGCTCAGTTTGAAAGCCTCGGAACGCCGGGT
>CALMWN010000416.1 GCA_937873555.1 uncultured Clostridia bacterium | reverse complement strand
ATACGAGATTCTGCCTGTCTCGTGGGCTCGGAGATGTGTATAAGAGACAGCCTGCTACAAGCACAAGTCTCCTGCTCTTTTCATCAAGCAGCTTGCCGAAAAAGGGCCGGAATAAAATGGCGGCTACCATAAAGATACCCATCATCAACCCTGCGATGGACTTATTCCCTCCAAGATGCATGGCATACAAGGGAATCCCTGTCATCAGCATGTTATTTGCCGTGCTTGTCAATAAGCTGTAAAGTATAATCAGAATATAGTATTTTGTCCACAATTTATTGGAAGTTGCGAGCCGTGTCTGCATTAAAAAAATATTCTCCCTTTAGTACTGGTTGCTTCTTCTTAAATCACTGACGAAAGAGATGGAATAGAAAATACCGGGCTTATCTCATAATAGCATACAATAAAAAGCCTGTAAATTAAAACAAATATCGCGTATTGTGAAGTATGACATTAACAGGCAGGTAAAACATCATTCATAGGATAACTAGATGATTTATGATTAATCTTAGCTGATTTCTAATCGTGAAATGATTCAATTCGCGATTAGAAATTAGCTTCCTTAACGTAGACATAAATCGTAAACTATGTTATTTCGGAGATTGGGATCCTCTCCCTCACAGGAATTTATATAATAAAAAAGACGCGGGTGCGGTTGTGCTTTCTCCGCGTCTGTCCAAAAACCTCCTAGAATTCTTTAAACAGTTCTTTCTTTGCTCCGCATATCGGACACTGTCCCGGTGCCTCGTTTTCCACAGTATGTCCACATATGGGGCAAATATAGAATTTTTCCGAACTTATGTCATTACCTTCTTTTGCAGCTTTTTGAGCCTTTTTGAAAAGTTCTGCATGCTGCTTTTCCGCTTCCACCGCGTAGTGGAATGACCTTTCAGCTTCTTTTTCATTCTGGAATCTGGCCGTTTCGAGATATACAGGGTACATCTGCTCTATTTCATGTAGTTCCCCGTTTAATGCCCCCTGGAGGTTCTCTACCGTATTTGTAAGACCAAATACAGCACCTGCAGGTACGGTATTATCGCCCACCTTATCTTTAAGAACAACAAAATGATTCCTTGCATGAGTCCATTCAGCATAGGATATCGCCTTAAACAACCTGGATATTTTGGGCAGCTTCTCTTTTTCGGCAGCATCAGCCCATATAAGATACCTCATATGCGCCATGCTCTCTCCGCCATAGGCAGAACGCAAAAAATCCGCTGTCATAGCATTATTAACAGCCATCACATCACCTCTTCAATCTTGATACTTTAAAAGCTTTTCGGCTCGAATATAGCAGCTCTAACAGTGACCCCCGCAGGATATTTTCCTGCAGGGGACTGTTAATCCAGAAAGTCCAACTGCTCCTTGCGGTGTTCCTGCTTTTCTTTTGTTTTCTGAAGCGTAGCTTCGTCCATATGGGCCTCATGGTGCTGCAGATAGTGGTCGGTAAACTCCAGATTCCTTTTGATGTTTCTGACTTCATCCACTTCAGCATGTTTCCCGTATGCGACTATATTCTTGAGGTTGTCCATCTGAGATTCTCTTTCCTCCTGGAGCTTGAAAACATTTTTCAGGTTATCCAGGCTTGTGATGCTGGAATTCTGTTCAAGGTGCCTTTGGGTAAGGACATACTTGCCGTTCATTTCCAGCAGAGCTTCTATCCGCCTCTCATTTTGTTTATTGAAATTTTCCCTGCCTTCATCAGGTTTTGAATTATCACTCATTTAGCATCCCTCCCCAAAATATAATCAAAAATATTTTTCCCCGCGTTCCAAATTCTTATCAGGAAACTTATCAATCTTACAATTGATTGAAAAAATCCCGCTAATCCGACATCAGTCTTTTTTCTCCTGTTATTTCCTGTACAGGCTTTATGTTCTGCGTTACCTCCATTGTACCCAGAAACTCTCCATTTTCGTTCAATTTCAGTCACATTTTCTGATTATGAAGCTTAAGCTCCAGTGTCTTGAACAAAATGTTGTTTTCAAGGTGGATATGCTGGAACAAATCCGTCTCCAGTTCCTCAAGCTTTTTAAAGGTCATCCTGTATGTGGCACATCCGTCTTCAGGCACCCAATACTGATCTGTAATCCTTCTAAGCTCCTTAAGTATGTCTCCGGCAGCTTCATGCTCGGCTTCCGTTTCATTCATAACACGGTTTATACTGTCAATCAGTCCGGCAGTCGGATGTTTGTCATAATCTTTTACCATGGGGAATAGAATTTCTTCCTCTTTTATAAGATGTTGTTCCAATTCCGTCTTAAGGTTGTGAAACAGCCTGTGGACCCTTGAGAGGACATCTCCATGATTCTTGCCGTGGACTCGTAAAATCTTTGTTGTAAGCTCACCTAATTCGGGGAGCACTTTTTTTAAATAGTTATGATGTGTTTCAACTATATAATCCGTCAGCTCCGACATGGTCATTTTCCTGAAGTCAATGTCCAGGCTGTTGAACTTTGAAGCATCCTCATATGCTTTTTCAAGTTTTCCCAGAATTGCCGTCTCATCAAGGTGCTGCTCCCTGATAGCATCTGCAAGCGGCCTGTTTCCCCCGCAGCAAAAATCAATGTTATACTCCTTGAAAATCTCACCGGCCTTTGGAAGAATGGATACAATGTCTCCTATATTCTGTGAACCGTTAAATCTACTCATATTTTACCCTCCATCTCATTTTTTAAATCATTGAATACCCCATATCAAGGTAACCTTGTCATATTTACCTTTCCTTAACTTTAATCAAATCATACACTACCAGCTTATTTAAAACTGTGACTGAAGTCATAAAAAAGAAAAAACCGGGGGGTTCCCCGGCTTATCTGCCTTTTCTATTGAATTGACTGCAGAAGCTGCTTCTTATCTAAAATGATCATCTTTTTATGGCCCGCCATCTCGATAATCCCTTCATCCTGTAAAAGGCTCAGTTTGCGGCTTACCGTTTCCCTCGCAACTCCGATATAGTTTGCTATCCCCTCACGGCTTAGCGGAAGCTCTATCATGATGCCCCTCGGATGCTCCCTGCCATATTTCTGTGTATACCTGAAAACCTTGACCTGACCTTTGTTTATGATTATCAGGTTGTCAGGGCGGCTTCCCTCCATGATTATCAATTCACCTTTAATGAAATCCTTATGAATGATCAGGCCCGCAACCCTGTCCATCTCAGCCGGATCCAGGGTGGAAAACACCGGCACCCTTCTGACGCAAAGTTGATTTTTACAGCTTTCACAGCCACATGCACCACGGTCCATCGCTTGAAAACCTCCCTTCAGGCTTGACAGCCGTTATTTTTCCCTTTTCCTGCACACCGGGCAGCTTTGAAGAGCCAGCGGTATCTCCAGTCCACAGGCATCCATGAGTTCTTCATTCACGAGTATTTCTGATGTCGGCCCGTCTGCTGCAATTTCACCGTTCTTTATCACAATGGTTCTTTTACATAATTCAAACACCATATCGAGGTCATGGCTTGTAATGATTTTTGTATGTTCAAAGCCTTGAAGCAGCTTCATGATACGCCGTCTTGATTTCGGATCCAGTGCTGCCGTGGGCTCATCCATTACAAGGATGTCCGGCTGCATTGAAAGCACGGATGCTATTGCCGCAGCACGCTTTTCCCCTCCCGACAGCTTGAAGGGGGCGCGGTCTTTAAGGTGAAGTATCCCTACCATTTCAAGCGCCTGCAGTACGCGTTTTTCCACTTCCTTTTCATCCAGCTTGCAATTACGGGGGCCAAAAGCCACGTCATCGTATACTGATGTCATAAAAAGCTGATCGTCAGGATCCTGGAAAACCATACCCATTTTGTGGCGGATCAAGGGAAGGGTTTTTTTCGTCATAAGCACTTCGCCCACCCTGACTTCACCCACGCATGGGAAAATTATCCCCATGAGCAGCATCAGCAGAGTTGACTTTCCAGCCCCGTTTGCCCCTATTATCCCTACTGATTCACCGTGATGTATGGTGAACGAAATGCCGTTTACCGCCCTGTGTCCATCAGGATATATGTAATGAAGATCCTTTACCTCGGTGATGTGATGACTCATCTATACTCCCCCATTAAAAACGAACCTATAAGCATAGGAATATTGTAAACTCCGGCTGCAGCAAAGAATAGAATCCATATCACAAGGAAAGCCATATCCCCCGTTCCAGTTCTTTTGTTCCCGCCGGTATTGTATTCTCCTGAAAAGCCTCTTAAGCACATTGCCTGATATACGCGCTGTGCCCTTTCAAAAGTGCGAAGTATAAGCTGCCCTGTCAGCGGCCCCCAGGCATTTCTGTGGATTCCCTTTTGTCCTGGAGAGCGCAGTGAATAGGCACGCAGTATTCTTGCAACCTCCCCCGCCAGGACGGATATGTACCGGTAGGTCAGGAGCAGTTGAAGGACGAACAGGCGTGGAACTCCGAGCATTCGAAAAGCGGCAGCCAGCCTGTCCATTCCTGTTGTAGCAATAAGCAGAAGTCCTGCGGTCACTGTCAATCCGCATTTTAAAAATATTGAGAGAAATGTGATCCACCCTTCTGATATTTCCAGCCCACCCAGGGTGACAGCCTGATGGTCGAACAGAGGGTTCAATATTCCAATGCCTATAATCAAAGGCTCTACAAGCAGTACTCTTTTAAGTATGGGCCATACCGGGAGCTCCGCCAGTATGAAAATAACTACCGGATAAAGAATGAGCGGCAGCAGCCCGATTATCTCATAACGCCCAAAGGAAATAACCGTAAAAAGGTAAGCTGCGGTTACAAGCAGCTTGACCATGGGGTGCATGCGGTGTATCCGGGTTTCCTTGCGTGCCAGATCGTCCAGAAGTCTTAAATTGTATAAAGAATCTGTAATGCTGTTCATTTTATGTTATCAATTCCTGATCAAAGATTTTTGCAGGCTGAATTCCTGGTTTGTAGTCAATCAGGAAGAAGTCCTTTTCTTTATTCTTTTAAGAATACTGAATAACAGCCCTAAAAGGACTGCTAGAGCAATTGTTGCAAATCCTCCGATCAGCCCTGCCGCGCTTGCGGCGCCGTTTGCAGCGGGCCACTGTTCTTTGCCCGGATCAGTATTCTGTTTTTTCATTCTTTCAGAGTCCCTGAAGCTGTAATCAGGCATGATTGCAATCCTGCTCTGAAACTCTGAAAATACCCTGTGGATACCGTATGATACTGCAAGCGTATCCCGGCCTGAAAGCTTTGCCACAGACCACTCAAGCCCATCCGGATCGGAAGAGGCAAACCAAGACAATATTCCCCCGGTAATCACTGCAGCAGCAGCAAAACCGATTAAAATCCTTTTCATGGGCATACTGCCCGGTACCTGCCCGGAATCACCCATTGCGATAATTTCAGGACGCGCTTTCCAGAGGAAGGAAACAACAGCTGCCGTCACAAGACCTTCAACTATGCCAACAGCAAGGTGAATCGGCTGCATGAGCATCACAAAGGTCCCGAAAGGCAGTTCTGTCTTCCCGGAAAACAGCGTTTCAAGCACTACACTGAAAGCTCCAAGCTGGAGTCCTGCAACAGCTGAAAATATAGATGCCGTAAAAATCCGTTTCACCGAGTATCCTTTGCGTATAAAAATCCTGTAAACAAGAGGGTAGGCAATGAAGCAGGTTAAAACCCCGAGGTTGAAAACATTGCATCCGTACGCCAGCAAGCCCCCGTCCGCAAAAAACAAAGCCTGTATCAAAAGGACGGATGCCATGGTAAGCATTGCCGCATATGGACCAAGCAGCACCGAAAGCAGTATTCCGCCTCCGATATGGCCGCTGGAGCCTGTTCCCGGTATGGAAAAATTTATCATCTGGGCTGCAAAAACAAAGGCCCCCATCACTCCCATCAGAGGAATTCTCTTTTCATCCATATCATCCCGGATTTTTTTCATTGAATAGGCAGCCGCTCCTGCAGCAGCAGCCCACATGGTCCCACCAACGGCGGGTGAGATTAAAGCATCCGCCATGTGCATAATTATCAGCTCCCATATAAAAATAAATAACCCATGAAGGGTGTAGTCAATTTCCAGTCCCTTCATGGGTCTGATCAGTGGTTTTCTCAAACGTGCGTCTTTGAAACCTTCTGGTTTCATTTATCAGAATCTAATATAACATAATTTTTCCCTAGCTGTCAAATATTAAGGCCTGCTGAGCAAAGCTCCGCCCTCACTGCCTTTTTTGTCCATCCCTCCATTGTTTCAGGGTGCTGCGGGCCTCGGATATTGTCACTGCAGTGTCGGAAAATTCGAATTTGTCCTTGTCCTGCAGTATTTCCATCAGATGTCCTATCCTCGGCAGTCTCAGGTTTGCATTCCTCAATACGGTTTTTTCACGGAACACCTCCTTTGGGGAGCCTTCCAGTATGACCTCCCCTTTATCCAGCACATAGGCATGGCCACAGTAAATGGGTACAATATCAATATCATGGGTTGATATGACTACTGTTATTCCAAGCTCACTCTGCGCTCCCTGAAGAAGCCTCATTATATCACTTGTGCCTGCCGGATCAAGTCCTGCCGTGGGTTCATCCAGTATCAGCACCTCCGGTTCCATCACAAGGACGCCGGCTATGGCCGCACGTTTTTTCTGCCCGAAGCTTAGGGAATGTGTGGGCTTGTCCTTGAGATGAGAAATCCCTGTTTTCACAAGGGCAGTCTCAACTCTCCGGCGCACTTCCTCTTCAGGCAGCTTCATGTTTATTGCGCCAAAGGAAACATCCTGGTACACACTGGCGGAAAACAACTGGCTGTCGGGATCCTGGAATACAATTCCCACGCTTTTACGCAGCTCCTTCAAGCCTTTGTGGGAATAATCCAGAGGTTTGCCTTTGAATGAGACACTCCCTGAGGCAGGTCTGAGTATCCCGTTAAAATTCAGGAACAAAGTAGATTTGCCGGCGCCATTGCCTCCCAGCACAGCTGTGGTTTGCCCCTGTCTGACCCTGATATTCACGTCCTTCAAGGCAAATACCCCGTCTGCATACCTGTATTTGAGGTGTTCTGTTTCAAGTATGTAATTATCCTTCATGGCAATCCTCCTGTTAATCTTCTTGAAAGCACTAAAGTCAGAATCAGCAGAAAGTTTATTAAAACCGCAGCGATATACTCAGTCCATCCCGTTTCATATTTCTCTTCAATTACCTTAAGCTCCCCGTCGTAACCCCTGGATTCAAGAGCCGTATATAGCTCTTCCGAGCGTTTATAGGCACGCATAAAAAGCGTGGTGGCAAGGGATGCAAGAGAGTGGTGGCCTGATGAAAGGCTTGAATAACCCAGCCTGGAATTCTGAGCTGTAAAAATTGTGTTTGCTGTCTCAAGCAGTACAAAGATAAACCGGTATACCAGTCCCATCAATTCTATTAAAAGCTTCGGCAGCTTAAGCCGGCTAAGCGCTGAAAGCAAGCTCACCATAGGTGTATTTAGAGATAAATAATAAAGGCAGGAAGAAGCTCCCAGGGCTTTAAAAAAGAGACGCGCCGCATTTATAATCCCTGTACCGGATACACCCACATATATTCCGTATAAGGAAAAAGAAAATAAAAATTCGTCCCGGTTTTGCGAAACATTTACTGGAACGGTTAAAACGCCCACAACCAGGAACAGCATCGGAATCAAAAGAAGCCTTGCGAAAACCCGGGATGGAATGCGCCCGGTAAAAACAGTTATACCCCACATGATTGCAAGCACGGTAACGGATATGACTGTCGAATCGGCCCAAATACAAACTCCAAGCGTCAGCAAGGCAAAAAAAACCTTTTGAAGCGGGTCTTTGCGTCTCAATGCTGAAATATAAGCATATTGGTCTATGTTGATCATGGTTTCTCCCTGTCTGCCTTCTTCCGGCCTCTCACATACCCAAGATAATAACCGATCAAACCAGCGCCCAATGCCGCCTGAACGGAAAATATCAGGCTTTCCACCTCACTGCTCGGGGGCTTCCAGACAGACGAGAACCAGGGCTTGTAATCCGATCTGATTTCCAGTATTGCCTTTTCGGCTTTGTCGTCTGTTCCCGCGAACTCGGCTTTTTTCAAAAAGAACAGCGGCATAGCGGCAAGAGAGACTGCTATCACTATAAGGATAAGATTTTTTATACTTCCTTTTTTGTTTTTATTATCTTCTTTTGAAGAATCCATCTCAAATCTGCTCCTCCTTTGAGAGTATTTTCAAATCCTTCAGTTCATCCTTGCTGTGAGCCGCTATCGCATTGAATATCAGCACTGTCAGTATCCCCTCGCTGACAGCCAGCGGTATCTGCGTAACGGCAAATATACCCATGAACTTTACCAGGGATGCCGTGAAGCCTCCTGTCTCTGAAGGGAAGGCAAGAGCAAGCTGTACCGAGGTGGTTATGTAAGTGGATAAATCGCCCAGCGCTGCTGCAAGGAATACTGCGAGCCACTGAGGACCCTTCGCCTTTTTTATCAGCTTATAGGCTGCATATGCGGTAACAGGCCCGACTACTGCCATGGAAAATGTGTTTGCCCCGAGAGTGGTAATACCTCCATGTGCAAGCAGGAGTGCCTGGAAAAGCAAAACAATCAGGCCTAAAACGCTCATCGCAGAAGGTCCGAAAAGTATTGCCCCCAGTCCGACTCCTGTCGGATGCGAAGAGCTTCCGGTAACAGATGGCAGCTTGAGAGCTGAAAGTACGAAAGTAAAAGCTCCTGAAAGTGCAAGCAGCATTTTCAGTCTTGGATATTCTCTGACAGTTCTTTGAATTGAAAACAATCCCATGCCTATGAACGGAATTGTAAGGACACCCCATGAAACACACCACACCGGGGGTAGGAACCCTTCCATGATATGCATGGCAAAAGCCGCTTCAGGCATCAATGCAAAAACTGCCATAATGCAAATAACAGCTTTGTGTTTTCCTGACATAACAACCACCCCTGTATAAAATAATAAAACCCCTTAACCGAATGTCAAGAGGTTATGGATATTTAAATACACACTGTGAAACCATACCTGCACCCCCCTATCACTCGTAGAGCAACCGTGCTGTAAAACAGGCAGGTCTTCTGGCTCAAGCATCATCAGCACACCAACCTTCCCGGAAATCAACCGTTCTCCAGTGGCTTTCAAGTGTACCTCCTCTTATACAGCGGCGGGACCGCGCGGGACTTTCACCCGACTTCCCTATCAACAATAATATTACATTATCATTATTACCTGTTTCCAATATTCAGTTATTATAGAGACCAACTGCAAAATGTAAAAATACTTGATTTTGCCTTTACAGGCCGTAGTTTTTATTGGTTCGGTCTCAATAATAATAGTATACTAAATGTTAAAAAATATAACAAGTGTTTCCTGGGTAGCAAAAAGGCGGGTTAATAGAAATTCCTCCTGTTTTTACCAATTATATTTTTAAGCCTGCTGCCAAGAATATAATGTGATGGGTTCGTGTTTTTTAAGTTAAATTCTCAACTATTATAAAATATAAAAATTGAAGGGTATGATAAAATGACCAGAACCAAAAAAAGTATTAAACTGCCGGCACTGATTCTTATCATAATTTTTGTACTCACTGTTCCCCATATGCCTTCCTTTGCCCAGGCAGGAGGAGGCACATTCAGCTATACCGTCGCCGGAGGAGATACCTTCTATTCTCTTTCACTAAGATTCGACACCTCCATAGCAGATATCTCAGCAATGAACCCAGGAGTATCCCCCGATAACCTCTCAATAGGTACCAGACTTAGAATAACAGCAGGTGATGGAGTGTATATTTATTTTATACAATCCGGCGATACACTTTCCAGAATTGCCGTGAAATTCAACTCAACGGTTGGTGCACTTACACGGCAGAATTATATACGTGATCCCAACATGATATACACGGGTGAGGTTCTGGCGGTTCCCGTCACCTACAGGTTCCCGGGAGAATTTGAAAGACAGCAGGCGATATGGATGCAGTGGCCGTCAGAGGTTTACAACAGCAATGGCCGCCCCGTCAATCCAACCATGGTAAATATCATACAAAAATTCAGCCCATATACTGCAGTGAACCTTATGGTACGCAGCACCGACGAAATGAACCAGGTGCAGTCCATATTCCAGTCAAGCGGGTTTTCCGGGAATAATGTTACATTTTATGTAATGCCTCATCTGTCGATATGGGCAAGGGATGTAGGTCCGCTTTACCTCAAGGACAATCTGAACAACCTGGGAGTGGCGGATTTTGATTTCAATAACTACGGCAGGGGCGGCAACCAGTATTATATACAGGGTGAAAGACAGGTAGACTCCCTAACCGCCCAGTGGCTGGGGCTGCCGGTGATCAGTTCGAACATGGTATCGGAGGGTGGGGCGATAGAGTCCAACGGAAGCGGCACCATCATGGTAACGGAGTCGGTTGCCTTAAGCCGCAACCCCGGTATGAGCAAACAGCAAATCGAAGCTGAATATAAAAGGGTTCTGGGTGTGAAAAAAATCCTGTGGCTGAAAAAGGGCCTTTCTGAGGATGATGCCATTACAGGTGGTCATATCAACGAGATAGCCCGATTTGCAAACCCGGATACCATTCTTCTTGCACAGGTCCTTCCGGATGACAGGTATGCAAATTCAAATTCGAGTGAGTCATATCTGCGGATGGAAGAGAACTACAATATTCTGTCGAACTCTACCGACCAGGACGGAAGGCCTTTCCGTATAATACGGATTCCAATGCCTCCCACTCTTTACAATGTACCTGACAGTGTAACAGGAAAAATACCCCTGCGCAGTTATCTGAACTATGCCGTTACAAACGGCGCGGTCCTGATGCAGAGCTATTGGAAACCGGGACGTGCAGACACCTTAAGGTCCACAGAGGCACAGGTTAAAAGCATACTTCAAAGTGTATATCCCGGACGTGATATAATCGGAGTGGATCCGGAAAGTGTAAACCTTTGGGGCGGAGGTATCCATTGCGTCACACAGCATATGCCTGCAAAGTAGGTACAAAGAGTGAAAAGCGGGGTTCATGTGAACCCCGCTTTTCTATTTCATATACATTCCGGATATATCGCCCACCCATTTGTCATAAGCAGCGACAAGCCTGTCTTCAAGCTCGTCCTTTTCAGGATCTACCTTGTCGGCTTCCTTCTCAAACCACTCAAGAATGGTTTTCAGCCCTTCGCCAAGGGTAATTCCGGCGTTGAAGCCCGGTACATCCCTTTTGATTTTGGTGTTGTCAAATATCCCGGCATAGCTCTTCTCATAATATAAATGGTTGAAAAGGTTCGGAGCCGCCTTGCAAAGCAATTCTGAGGATATATGGCGTATGTCGGGCTCCCTGCCCACGAGCTTCCCGAATTCCAGGTACAGGTCCTCCCATATGTGCCTGTCTTCATTTGTAATATGGTAGCACTGCCCATATGTTTTTTTATTACCTACCACACCCACAAAGCCTTTTGCAAGATCCGGCACAAATGTGAAGCTCCACGGCGTAGTTCCGTCTCCGAACATTATAAGGGGCTTGCCCTTCCTGATCCTGTCCACTATGCCGTAGTTCTGCCTTAGTACTCCTATATTTGCCGCTCCCACACCGTATGTCAGAGAAGGTCTGACAATCGTAACGTTCAGCTTCTCCTGAATAGCCTCCCTATTTATGTATCTTTCCATTTCTGCCTTATTGAAAGCGTATCCGAAAGCCGGATTATCAAAAAGCTCTTCCCCGTCTTCTGAAACAGGCAGGCTATTGTACGGGCGTTTGTAGGCCGCCACGCTGGAACATATCACCAGCTGCTCCACACGCCCCCTGAAAGCTCTCAAAGTCGACTTTGCATCTTCTGCATTGAAACAGATCATGTCTATGACAACATCAAATTTATGTTTTCCCATGGATGCTTCAAATTCTTCCCGGTTTGACCTGTCACCCACCAGCTGTTCTACATGCCCCTTAAAATCCAGGCTTTTTTTTCCCCTGTTGAAGGTGGTCACTTCATGGTTCTTCTCCAGAAGCTGGCTTACTATCGACCTGCTGATTACTCCTGTTCCTCCGAGTACCAATACTTTCATGTTCCGTCCCTCCCTTACATGTATGAATTATAAAGACATTTATCAATCAAAGTCAATGTGTACCTGGCTCCAAGCCCCGCATATATTATTTTATTGTACTTTCATCACTAAAACAATCCTTGTGGCCAAAAATGAGGAAAATACTCCAATCGAATCCAGTTATCCGGATTCATATTTTTCCTTTGAATATTTTCATTCATTATGTTAACCTTTTTATATGTCTGTAATTATATTTTTTTGCGATGCCACGCTTTTACAGGCTGCCAATTTTATGTGTTTATATCCAGGGGGTTTTTATGTGTAAAAAATTCATTCTTTATATGCTGTTTCTTTGTATTGCAACAGTTATAAATCCCTGCAGAACATTTGCGGATAATAATATTTCCAATACCAATGTCTACATAGATGTTAATGGACAGAGGCTTTATCCTGATGCTCCTCCCATTCTCAGCAACGACAGGACTCTTGTACCGGTGAGAGGAATTTTTGAAAAACTGGGAGCAGATGTGGAGTGGTATGATGACCAGAAAATCGCAGTCGTAAATTACAACAACACTACAATAAACCTGCAGGTAGACAATCCTGTAGCGTCCATAAACGGAGTGCAGAAACAAATGGATGTGCCTCCTATGATATACAACAACAGGACCATGATACCCCTGCGTTTTATTGCGGAGAACCTCGGAATGTCTGTACAGTGGGTTGGAGAAGCCAATCTGGCAACCATAACCGAGTCTTCATATTTCAACAACCTGCCTGCAAAAACCATACTCGGTTATACTACAAACGACTACAAGGGTGATGTGGATTCATACAATTCACTGTCGAAATACACCGGCAATGTAACCAGCATTGCAGCGTTTGCATATCAGATAGACTTCGACGGGAGCTTGAAACAAACCACCCAGCCCCAGAATGACACAGTGAAGCTGGCAAATTCAAATAATGTGAAGTCTTTGGTACTGATTCACAATTTTTATAAGGGTGGTTTCGACCGGAACCTTGCAGATACGGTATTATCCGATCCTGCAAAGCGTACAGCCCTGATTCACAACATACTTGTAACCATAAGCAGGGAAGCATATGCCGGAATTAACGTGAATATTGAGAATGTGCCCTGGAACGACAGAGACAACTACACAGCTTTTGTGAAGGAATTGAAAGAGACACTGACACCTTATGGCTTCCTTACAACTCTTTCCATCCCAGCAAAAACCTATGACAGCCAGAGCGGTGACAACTGGAGCAGAGGCTTTGATTACAGCGCTCTCGGCAAATACGCCGATCAGATACTTATTATGACCTATGACGAACACTTCTTTGGAGGAAATCCGGGACCTGTGGCTTCAGAGCCTTGGGTAGACAGGGTTATGAGTTATGCAACACAAAACATCCCTTCAAACAAGCTGCTCCTTGGCATTGCAGCCTATGGTTACGACTGGTCCTCTGTTGGAAACAAGGTTGTTATGTATAAAAACGCCGACAGCCTTATATCAAGCCAAAATACGCAAAGCCAATGGGACAGCAGTTCCCTCTCGCCATACTTCACCTACTTTAAGGACGGCGTGACCCATACCGTGTGGTACGAAAACAGCACCAGCATATCGGACAAGCTGGACCTCGTAAGCAAGTATCATCTCGGAGGTATAGGTATATGGAGGATGGGCTTTGACAATGATGATTTCTGGACTGCAGTGAAAAATAAACTGGGTTGAAATATAGTTATAAAAAAATAAGCCGTACGGCTTATTTTTTTATTCAATAATCTCAAGATAGGTGGCTTCTGCATCCTCATCAAACTTGGCAGGGCTTTGTGCAGCATTTTTACCGCCTGATGAAGGATTGATGCTGTTGTTCTTGGTGTCAGCATTCTTTGCCGGGGCGGGGCTCACAGTATCCTTTTTCGGAGACACCTGTGGTTTGGGGCTCGGGCTTGCGGGATTACTCTTATCTGTCCCCTGCTTTACCTTGTTTTTCGCAGCATCACCTGCGGGAGGCACTTCCTTGCTTATCAATGCTGGGCTTCTTGGAAATGGTGCATTAAACTGGAAGTTTCCCTTGAAATCCTTTTGTTCTTTTCCGTTTATTGTAAACTTAACCTTCTCTATTTCCTTCAACTCCGTAAGTGAATTTACTATTGAATAAATAGTCACCTGTTCTGCCGCTTTTCCTCCGGGATGTTTATCAATGAAATCCTTCGTAAAATCGACTGTTGCAACTCCGGCATTTATACTGACCGGTCCCCTTAGAGCAGCAGAGGAAGGTATCGTAGCTTTAAGTCCGCCTTCGGAGGACGGTCCTTTTATAAGTTCCCTTACAATAGTGGAAGCGAGATTGCTTACACTTTTTTTGGCTTCACTGACAGGAATATACCTTACCTCAAGTTTTAGCCTGCTATTGTCTTCACTCCCAAAATACAGGTGTATAGGCACTTTATCAGTAAGTTTTCTGGCTTCATCCTCATTCATTACCACACTGCTTACAGGGTGGAGTTCATCATTGTTTTTCTGTAATCCAAGCTTTTGTAGTATGCTGCATCCTGAAAATAAAGTTATTACCATAAAGCATATGGTGAAAACACCGATCAATTTACGCATTACCCGGCCACCTCGCATTTTATACTGTTGAACAACGGCATACGGTTCACATGATTTGAATCCTTTTCAAATACAACTCATTTCCCCTCGTAAAAGCTGGAAAAAATCCCTCCAACTTGTTTACCCTGCCGTATGTCATCCCTATATGATATTTTTATGCCGGTGGCACTTTCAGTATTCTTTTTATGGAAAATTTTTGTCCGAAAAAATTAGTATGTACTGTTTGAGGTACCCCCCTGTAGAATAGCCTCTGTGGAACTTGTCCCCAGCCTTGAACAACCGGCTTCTGCAAATTCAACAGCCTGCTGGAAGGATTTGATCCCACCGGAGGCTTTTAATCTGACCTTGGGACTTACCGAATTTTTCATTATTACAATATCTGCAAGTGCTGCTCCTCCTCCATTGAAGCCGGTGGAAGTTTTTACAAAATCCGCTCCGGCCTCCTCCGATAGCCTGCAGGCATAAGCTTTCATCTCATCACTTAAAAGGGAAGTCTCAATAATTACCTTCAATAACGCTCCTCTTTTATGTGCTGCTTCTACAACGCTTTTTATATCCTCTCTTACAAAATCCATATCCCCTGACAGTAATCTTCCGATATTAATCACCATATCCAATTCTACCGCACCGTTTTCCAATGCTTCCAACGCTTCAGCCACCTTGCAGCCCGTAGTCGTAGACCCGTGAGGAAACCCGATGACGGTGCTTACTGCAACTCCCGAGCTTGCCAGCAACTTCTTTGCCATAACTACATGGCTTGGTTTGACACATACGGAGGCAACACCGTATTTCACTGCAATGCTGCATTCCCTTTCGAGATCCATGTCTGTGGCTTCAGGCTTTAGGACTGCATGGTCGATCATTCCGGCAATAGTCTTTTTATCCAACTGAAATCTCCCCTTTTGATTCATATGATTCTGGTATATTGGCAGCGAATCATTTTTGGTTTACATGGCTTTTGTATATTTGTCGGCAAAACAGCTGGCACAATAACTGTCGGGTTTGATTCTGGGTATGAAGTCAAGTCCGTTTACCATACCCACCATTTCGTTTATCAGTGCCTTTGTTTCGCCATGGGTGCCTACATCTATATGAAATTCAAAGGTCACACCCTTGGATTTGCTGTTTTTGCCCACCGCCGAACGGATCCTGTCCATCCTGTCGCCCTCCAGCATATAGGCCAGCTGCAGGCTCGCACAGGTTTCCATATAGATTTTTTCCCTGAGGTTCCTGATAACCCTTGGAACTTCATTTCTGTGCAAAAACCCAACTGCGCCCTTCCCTATGCGGTGAACATGTATACAAGTGACAAAAACGCTTTTTCCTCCCACCTGTGAGTCTGTACCGATAGATATTTTATAAGAGCTGTTTGTATCATTTTTAATGAAGTTAATAATGTCGCTGCAAACATCGTCAAGCGTCATTGAATGCTTCTGCAGGCTTTGGAACAGGGTATTTTCGTCAAATGTAAGCGAACCGCCTAGTAACATAGCTTCATCCTCCGTTGCCGATACCGTATCACGGTTTTTGTATTAAAAAGACCCTGTGGTATTTTACACCAGAGGGTCGACTATACATCGATAAAGTCAGCTATACCATATTTTGAGACAGAGTCAGAGCACCGCCAAATTATATGAACCCGCACTCTTATCCGCTTCATACTGATTCTCCCTTTCAAGTGCCATTTCACATAATTTATTTCTAGAAATAAATCATGCTTTCGGCAAGTTTTATAGGATGTGCTTTTAACATTAAAAAAGTATAAATTTGTTATGCCGAAAAGCATCAGCCATATGTTTTCATGCTAACATAACGGAAAAATAAAATCAAGCGTATAAGTTTTACAATAGTGTTAAAAGCTCAGGCTGCATGGTTTACAATTTATATCCGGGCTTATATCAATCATAAACCGTATGGTTGATTCATATTAAAAAAACAAACTGTCTATCCTGTCCTTGTCGAATCCAATTACAATATTTCCATCAATATCCAGTACAGGAACACCTCTTTGCCCTGATTTGTTCACCATTTCCGATGCAGCACTCCTGTCCTTCGAAACATCGACATCCTGGTATTGTATGTTTTTGGAATCCAGATATTTCTTAGCCATAGAGCAGTACGGGCATGTTGGTGTCGAGTAAACCTTTACAGTCATATCAGTTCCTCCTTGATTCAATTCCAGACAAGGTGTTACTTGCCCGGGCAATGTTATTCTATGCAATTTCAGTGATATAAATTCATGCCTGTTCTACAGGCTTCGTACATACTCTATGATCTTCCTGCCTGCCATAGCTCCCTGTCCTACTGCAGTAGATATCTGTTTAAAGCTGCCTGTGCAATCACCTGCTGCAAACAGTCCGTCCAGGTTGGTCTGCTGATATTTGTCCACCACAATTGAATTCCCATCGGCAACAATCCCTAGTTTCCTTGCAAAATCCAGGCTTGATGCACTGTCATAAGCTACAAACAGCCCCTCGATATCTTCACTTGTCCCGTCATTGAAAAATATCCTCTGCAGGAAATCTCCGCCGTCAAGCTTCAAGAGCGGCTTACTGTTGACTTTGAAGCGTCCTGCCTGGTCTTTGAACTTGTCAGACAATAAAAGCTCCCTGCCGTTCGTGTATATGGTTATGTCCTTCGTATATGTTTCCAGCTCAACTGCTTCATGGATTGCATAATCCTTGAAGCCAAGTACTCCTACTTTCAAATTGTTATAAAAAAATCCATCACAGGTGGTACAATAGCTCACACCTTTTCCCTCGAATTCTGCCAGGTTTTCCAGCTTCGCCTTTACCTGGGGCTGCCCGGTTGCCAGAAGAACCGCTTTTGATACATACGTTTCCCGTGCTGTCATCACTTTAAAAAAGTCATCCTTTTCGACCGAGATCACTTCATCGTCAAGTATCTCTACTCCAAGCCTCGAAGCCTGTTTCTCACCTTCCTGCAGGAGAAATTCCCCGCTTATAGTATTCGAAAAGCCGAAGTAATTGTCAATTTTCCCGGCTTTCCTGATGGCGCTGTCATCCTTGCCTATAACCAGAGTTTTCAAATTCGCCCTGATAGTGTATAACGAAGACGATGTTCCTGCCGGCCCCTTGCCAATTATCACAACATCATACATTGTCCATCTACCCCTATCCCATACAGACTTAACATATACCCGCCTGCACTAAAATATTTTTTCTATAAAAATCAAACCTCATTTATAAATCACATGATACTATTTCCTGTTTATAAAGCGTTCGACCATGATACCTGCAACAGTACCATCCCCAACTGCCGTAGCTATCTGGCGGATTTCCTTTTTCCGGACATCACCGGCGGCATACACTCCGGGTACATTTGTCCTCATATCCCCGTCAGTAATAATATAGCCGTTTTCATCAAGTCCTACCTTACCCCTGAACAAATCAGTTTTGGGCTGCATGCCGATGTACACAAACAAGCCTTCAGTTTCCAGCTCCCTGACCTCTTTTGTCTTGACATTTTCTATTATAACACTTTTTACAAAATTTTCTCCGTTGATCTTCTTTATCTGGGAATCCCATATCACACTGATGTTTGGGTTCTTTAAAACCTCGTCCTGTGCAGCTTTTGATGCATTGAAATGATCCAGATGGTGTACTATCGTGACATGTTTTGCATACCTTGTCAGAAAAACTGCTTCATCCATCGCAGAATTTCCTCCGCCTACCACAAGAATATCGGCATCCTGGTACATTGCTCCATCACAGGTCGCACAGTAATGCACCCCTCTTCCCCGGAAATCCCGTTCACCCTCCGCAGGAAGTTTCCTGGGGGTTGCCCCGGTAGCTATTATGACAGCTTTTGCATAATAGTCTGTATCCTCGGCTTTTACATACTTTTCTTCACCTTCAAGGTTTACCTCAAGCAGTTCCTTCATATCATCCATCTGTGCTCCGAAATCTACAGCCTGTTTTTTCATATTTTCCATAAGGTCCATACCACGTATAACACCATTGGTTCCCGGGTAATTTGCAACATGGAAGGTAGTGGACACCTGCCCCCCCGGTACTCCTTCATCAACGGCTATCGTAAGCAGTTTGGCCCTGGCTGCATATATTGCAGCAGACAACCCGGCAGGCCCGGCCCCGAGAATCAAAACATCACAGTGAATCTTTTCCCGTTCTTTTCTCAGGCAGTAACCGCCCAATACGCCTTCTATCGTTTCTCTCAGTTCAGGCTTGCTTATGTAGCCTGTCAATCTGGAGCATACTTCCTCACCGTTATTAAAAAACAGAAGCGTCGGGCTGCTTTTTATATTGTATTTCTCTGCAAGCTGCCTGTTGTGCTGTCTGAAAACCCGGACAAACTTCATCTGCCCGTCATATGTTTCCGCCATTCTCTCAAAGATAGGCGCCAGTGCCGTACACGGCGGGCAGTCTTCGGAATAGAAATCAACCAGCACGGGCAAAGCATTTCTCAACACTTCATTTTCAAAGTCCTGACTGTTAATATAAACTACCCTGCTGTTCATATTCTCCCTCCTACTTCAAGCTTTTTGCGAGCCCCAGCATTTTGTCCTCGCTTATTGGTCCTACTACAAAATCATAAATGCTGCCATCCCTGTTGATAATATATGTAGTCGGTATGCCCGTTACATTGTATGCATTTCCAACCTTCCCGTCCTTGTCCAGCAAAGTGTAGAAAGTATATTTGTTGCCGGCAAGGAAGTTTTTAACCACATCTGCATTTTCACCTTCATTTACGGTGAGCAGTACGGCATCATTCCCTTTTACCAGCTCCTGATTCGCCCTGTTGAGTCCAGGCATTTCAGCCTTGCACGGCGGGCACCAGCTGGCCCAGAAATTCAGGAATACAACTTTTCCCTTGTAATCGGATAGCTTTACGGCTTTACCGTTTAGATCGTTCAAAGTAAAATCCGGAGCTTTTTTGCCGGATGACTGGGCTTTATCGGCAGTACCTGTGTTCAACTGCGGCGGCTGAATAGCATTACTGTTTGCCTTGTTCTTGCTGTAGACAGTGTATGCCGCTGCCAGTACAAACACTATTACTAACGCCCACAATACCAAATTCCCAGCTTTTTTCATTATATCATCCCCTTAAAATACATATATATCGATATCCATAATTTATAACCCTACAGTCAGGCAACTATAAAATCCCGTTCAAGTATTTGAGACTATCGGTGAAAACAAATATTCCCGCCAGTATTAATACAATACCCGAAAAAATGTTTATTATTCGATTGTATCTTTGTACCTTTTTAATATAGTCATTTACTTTTTCAAATAATACCGCCGACAGTAAAAATGGTACTCCCAGTCCGGCTGAGTACAGGAAAAGCAGGATGATTCCCTGGGTAACAGTGTCGGAATTACCTGCCATAAGCAGTGCCGGGCCTAAAAAAGTTCCCACGCATGGTGTCCAGCTGAATCCGAAAACTCCGCCAAAAAGCATGGAATTAAAAAACCTCAGCTCTTTGAATTCATACCCGATTCTTTTTTCCATGTTCAAAAAGCCTATTTTCAGAATACCCATGAAGTTTAGTCCGAAGAGTATCATTATAATGCCGCTTATCTTTCTCACAGCATTGATATGCTCCTTGAGAAAACCTCCCAGTACCGTAGCTGTCGCTCCCAGCAATACAAAGACAATTGTAAATCCTGCCACAAAAGCAATGGAGTTCATTATAAGCCTGCTCTTTCTGAGGTCCGTAGCCGTGTTCTCTTCACCGGATATACCGGCCAGGTAAAAGAAGTATATCGGCAGCATGGGCAAAATGCACGGTGATACGAATGTAAGTATGCCTTCTGCAAAGCTTAAAATAAATGAATAGTACATAATATACCCCCTATAGGTATTTTACAATGCCTCTTTATCAATGTCAATAAAGTTTTTGGCATGTTGCCTTCAAATCCGGGCTGGTTTTTTCAGCTGCAACAATACCGCGATCAATACCTGGCTTAATGTCCCTGTCAGGTACTGTAGTACATGTTTTCTCAGGCTCCCTTTCAAAAAGCACAATGTTAATTGTACCTTTGGCCATAGGAGCCCTTATAGGGGCACGGGACGGGGCCAGACTCTCAAACCGGTTCACGGCATCTGGATTATCCGGAGCCTGGCGACAACTTTAGGACTTGTAGGCATCCGGATCTTCCTGATGGCTTTTTAACGCCTATCTGTTATACTTGAATCTGTTTTCCGAAACAGATTTCCATACTTCGTCACACGCTTTCAAAGTATCCTCCGATAGGGTGCCTTTTTCAATGGAGGCAGCATTCTGCTCAAGCTGGGAAGTACTTGTCACTCCGGCAATTATGGAATCGACATGAGCCTGTGAGGCGCACCAGCGCATTGCTAATTCAAGTACCGTTATCCCTGCTTCATCTGCGATATCCTTAAGCTTCGCGAGTGCATTGAAGTTTTCATCCGTCCAATACCTGTCCTTATACGTCGTATTTACATCAAACCTTGTATCGGCGGCAGGTTTTCCGGGCAAATGCTTCCCTGAAAGGAATCCGCCAGCCAAAGGGTTATAGATCACAAGACCGACATTGAACTTTCTTAAGCAGGGTACCAGTTCCTGTTCAATTCCTCGTGTCAACAAATTATACACATTTTGCGTCAATGAGGGCGCGATACCATTTCTCTTGTCACTTATCCACAAGGTTTCACAGGTCTGCCAGGAAGAAAAGTTTGAAAGGCCTATATATCTTACCTTACCGGCTTTAACAAGGGTGGTCATTGTTTCAAGTGTTTCCTCCACCGGAGTATTATAATCGGGTTTGTGAAGGTAATATATGTCAAGGTAGTCGGTATCAAGTTCCTTGAGGGATTTATCCATTTCAGCCGTGATGTGCCTTCTGGAAAGCCCGGTTGCATTTCCTTTCCCTGAGGTATTCCCCACCTTGGAGGCAAGTATGACCTTATCCCTTTTGCCTCTTATCGCCTTCCCTACATAGTTTTCACTGACACCGTCGAAATAACTGTTTGCAGTGTCAATGTAGGTTATTCCCAGATCTATTGCCTTGTTCACAATATTGCAGGCATCCTGCTCATTGACCTGCCCGCCGAAAGTCATTGTCCCCAGTGCAATTCTTGACACTGTGACGCCTGTTCCGGTTAAAATCCTGTATTCCATACTAAGCACCTCTCATCATATTTATAGTATAAGCAATTATATACCAACGCCATGTCAAATTTAACCCCTCTTTCAAAAAACCTTCATAATATACGGTTCAATATATAGTAACATTTGCTCTCCGGTATGAATATTATGTAAATACAAGCGGTTGATTATGCAGTTTTAACCGACCACAACGTTAATGCCTTTTTGGGGGGGATTGTATGAGTACCTGCAGCAGAAGCGGAGATAATACCGAGTTGTTGTTTTTTATACTTGTTTTTCTTCTGCTTTTTTATGACGACTCTTACCTAAGAATACGTTACAACCTTGCATTACCTGTAGAAGTGAAGCATGACAGCTCAATCCTGTTCTTCATCCTGATATTTCTTCTTCTATTCTACTAAACTTTGTAACACTTTCCTCCGTCACCTCATAGTATGTTATCGTAAATATCAATACGGAGGTAGTGTTATGGGTTTTTTAGGTAATTTTTTCAATGGAGAAAACGACGAATTATTATTCTTTATTCTCGTATTCCTTCTGCTGTTCAATGGCTTTGGCGGAAAGTGCGACGGAATAGACGGGTATGACAACAGTACAGTACTCTTTTTCATAATCCTTTTCCTCTTGTTGTTCTTCAATAATGATTTTGGCTGCGACCCTAAATAGGAAGGAATACAAACATATCAGAACTGTGAGTACTTAAATCAATAAAACCGGTTTCTTTTTCATATTGGCCTTATGTGATAAACCGGACCAGTAGTGTCATAATCCAGAACAAATTACATAGACTGTAGTACGTAGTCAGTAAACAAATGGCCTTCCTCACTTCAGTTGCTTTTCTACGGCTGCGGTCTATGTTTTATTTAGGCCGTAACCCGTAAAGCTTTATAAATTCAGATTAACATTGCTGATTTAAATGTATTGTAAATCTGCAGAAAAGGAGCAGGATAATATGAATAACAATTTAAACAAAATGTTTTCAGAAATGTTGGGAAAAATGGATGACAAGGTTATACAAGCAAAGCTGAATGCCGCACTTGACATGCTAAAGAATGGCAATACCGAAGAACTTGCAAAAAAACTCAATAAAATGGATAAAAACGAATTGATGAATAAAATCAATGAATTTGATGAAACAAAACTAAAGGAATTAAACATAAACAAGGAAGAAATAAAACAAAAAATCAGCAACGCGGATTTGGAGAAGCTCTCCAGTCTCATAGACGAAAACGGTGATGAACTGGTAAGGAAGTTCAAGGATTTTTTGAAGTAATCAAAACTCATAGTCTATAAAGGGGGGATATTAAATGAATGATGACCTTGGCAAGAAGATAGCCCAGGTTGCCGATTTATTAGGCCAGGAAGGCCTCCCGGACAATCTCAAAGGACTCCTCGGCATGCTTGCAAGCTCCAATCCAAAGCAGGATACTTCAACAAGGGCAGTTGAAAATTCTCTGCAAAAGGAAGACAGATCCTCTAAGGGTGATTTGGATGAAAATCTCGAAATGGTCCGCAGAATCAAAACTGTCATGGATAAATTACACAGCAGTAGTGATCCCAGAATCAACCTTTTAACTGCAATCAAGCCTTTTCTAAGCAATAAAAGGCAAAAGAGACTTGGAGACTGCATAAAAATCATTAATGTATCCAGTATGGCAAGACTTCTTGATGACAACGATAAAATAAACTTCTGATATAAGGACCGGATTGGAGGAGGTAAAATGCTCTATAGGAGAGGTTCGTCACGTTCAAGAAGGTACCCTGTTACAAACGCTTTAACGGGTGCAGGTAAACCTGTCCCTTCAAATACAACAGGTAAAGTCATTGATATTCCTTTGCCAAACACATCTGAACCAAGCCCAGGGAAATTGGAAAAAAGAAACCGGAGGTCGAAGCTCCCTTTCCCCGCCTCTTTAATAAATAGCATCCGGTTGGATGATCTGATACTTATCGGCCTGATTATCCTGCTGCTCGACGAAAATGTAGAGGATGATTTTCTTTTAATAATATTGCTGTACATATTCGTAGCTGATTTCATATTCTGAATAAAATACATATATAGCAAAAAATAGAGACCTTTGCAGTCTCTATTTTTTTTGCTGTCCGTAAGTAGCAATAAATATGTATATGCCTTTGACAGCCAAATTGTCAACGGTTGCCTGTCTTACTTTTCATCACGGAATCCAAAGCCGAATCCATCAAACAGTAACAAGAAAAGGATGATGAAGAACAGAATGGTTCCGTTGTCGAATCCGCCTTTACCTACTATACCCATATAATTCCCTCCTGCCTCTATTGGTTCTAGGATTTACAATAACATACTATTCAAATCGCTTGTTTTTTGTTACTGAAGTTTTTTACATTAATAATTTGAATGATTACAACACAAAATAATTATTGTAAAATAAGCAAAAAATTCTTTGAAAGGAAGAGTAGCCTTGCATAGAAAAAAATTTTTGTTAATGGCATCAATACTGATGATCACCCTTGCACTTTGCCTGTTATTTGCTTTCCAAAGTGATTTGAACAATCTGTTCGGGTATAGCAGAGCAGCCCTTTCGTACTATGGTTCAACCGGGCAGGAGGTTATAGATATCCAGGCAAAATTGTACAATTGGGGATACTATAATGGCATAGTCGATGGAGTATACGGATATGAAACATATCAGGCCGTTAGATACTTCCAGTCAAAAAACGGCCTGCGTGTGGATGGAGTAACGGGTCCCGAAACCCTGGCCGCACTTGCCCTTCCTACAGGCATATCAAGAGGTTCTACCGAAAATTCTTCCGGCAACGATGTGAACCTGCTGGCACATCTTATTAACGGCGAGGCAAGAGGTGAACCGTTTGAGGGGCAGGTTGCGGTTGGAGCTGTCATTCTGAACAGGACCAGGGATGACAGATTTCCCCGAACCATTGCGGGCGTTATATACCAGCCCGGCGCTTTTGACGCGGTCTCGGACGGACAGATAAATCTTGAACCCGACAGCAATGCATTCAGAGCGGCAAGGGACGCTTTGAACGGATGGGACCCCACCTATGGATGTATATACTACTATAACCCTGCAACGGCGACAAGCAGCTGGATTTGGTCCAGGCCAATAATACTGAGGATAGGTAATCATAATTTTGCCAAATAGCATATGAGCTTTAGGTTATTTTGTTTCAGGGCTGACGTCTAAAGCCCTGAAAGCGGCAAATATATACCCTGCAAGAAGTACAAGGAAAAAGGTCAGGAATATTCCGTTCATTACAAGCAGGAAGGTGTAGTATGCCTGGCTCATATATGCGGATACATCATTAACCGGGCTTATACTGCTTATGACGGCAGATTTGTAACCCAATTTAATCATGAAGATTTGAAACACCGTTAATGCCATATCAAAAGTCAGAATACCTCCGGCAACTTTCCAGAAGCCTTTGTCAGCAGCCTGTTTTGCCATGGCAAAAGGCTTTTTTTCATGGCTGATTGCAGCAGGATACCAGAAAAAAATGTATATCCTGAAAAACATAAAACCAATGTAAACGACTCCGGCAGTGATGACATCAAGGAATACCGCCATCGCCAGCAGCTCGTTTCTCCCGGAAAATGCCGCTTTTGAAACTACCAGTGCAGGAACACAGATAACTGACACTGAAAGCATCAAAAAGAAGGTTAAAGAAAATGATTTAATCGATACAAGAAAAATCCTGAAGAAGTATTTCCTTACACCGTCAATAAAATCGCCTCTGATTTCCTGACTTTCTTCCAGGACATGCTTGATGGAGTTGAAACAGCCCGACAATATCAGGCCGGTAAATGCGGAAGCTGCCAGTAAAATAACTGCAAGAGCCAGCACTGTATAAAGCAGCAGCCGGGTGTCGGTCAGAAGATTGAGAAGCAGTTGGAGCAGAGAAACCAATCCGGACAATCCGCTTTCCTGTCCCAGGGCGCTGAAGCCCAGCAGCAATGAAAGAAATGGTTTTGTTACCAGCCAAAGAGTCCCGACTGTCACCGCAAATACGAATATTACATATGGCCGTTTCAATATTATGCTGAATGCGTTTTTAAAGGCTCTCACAAAAATACCTTCCTTCAAAATTATTTCAATTCACATGTAAATAACAACGTTATGAGAAATTGGCATATTTTAATATCTTCCCCGGTTTTCATTTTTATTCCTTAAAAGCTCTTCATTTTCAACTTTCCTTTTTCAGGTTCCCTTCATACTAAGGCTGATTCTCTTTCTCTGCACATCCACATCAAGTATGCGGACCTTCACAATATCTCCCACAGCCACAACCTCCATGGGATTTTTTATGAACCTGTCACAGAGTTCCGAAATGTGAACCAGACCGTCCTGATGAACACCTATATCGATAAATGCACCAAAATCAGCCACATTCCTTACTGTACCGGTAACAACCATCCCAGACTTCAAGTCCTCTAGGTGGAGCACGTCTGACAGCAGCACAGGCTTTGGGAGCTCATCCCTTGGGTCCCTGCCCGGCTTTAAGAGTTCATTCACCATGTCCCTTAAAGTAGGCACACCAACCCCGATTTGAGATGCGATACTTTCAATACCTTTCTTTTCAACCTCCTGCTTCAGGTTCCCAAGCTTTTTATTTTTCACGTCATCCAGCGTATACCCCAGGATGGCCAGCAGTTTTTCCACCGCTCCATAGGATTCGGGATGAACGGAGGTATTGTCCAGTATATTAGGAGCCTCCGGAATCCTCAAAAATCCGGCACATTGCTCAAAAGCCTTTTCTCCAAGCTTCTTTACCTTCTTCAGTTCCTGTCTTTTATTGAATTTTCCGTTTGACTCCCGGTATTCAACTATATTTTTTGCAATGGAGGCATTAATACCCGATACATAAGACAGCAGTGAAGGTGATGCCGTATTAAGGTCCACGCCTACACTGTTTACACAGTCCTCAACGACACCTCCCAAAGACTCTCCGAGCTTTTTCTGATTCATATCGTGCTGATACTGCCCGATGCCTATAGCCTTGGGGTCAATTTTAACCAGCTCCGCCAGCGGATCCTGCAGCCTTCTGGCTATTGACACGGCGCTTCTTAAAGCCACATCAAATTCCGGAAATTCTTCCGCCCCAAGCCTGGATGCGGAGTAAACCGAAGCGCCCGCCTCGCTTACCACCATGTAATAAACCTTCCTGTCGATCTCCTTCAGCAAATCAGCAACAAAAATCTCGGATTCCTTTGAAGCAGTGCCGTTTCCTATTGAAATAATGTCAACCTTATGTTTGTCAATCAATTGTTTCAGTACTTTCCCTGCTTCCTGAACCTTGTTCAAAGGAGGAGTTGGATAAATAACGGTAGTATCCAGCACCTTGCCGGTATCATCAACCACGGCTATCTTGCAGCCGGTCCTGTATGCAGGGTCCAGCCCCAGAACAATCCGTCCCTTAACAGGCGGCTGCAGCAGGAGATTGCGCAGGTTTGTAGCAAACACCTTCATTGCCTGCTCTTCTGAAAGCTCAGTCAGCTCATTCCGCACTTCGCGTTCGATTGAAGGAAATATCAACCTGCCGTAGGAATCCTCAACTGCCTTTTCAACATACTCCGAGGTGATTGAGCGCTGTTTACTCACAGTATTTACCTTCAGGTATCCTACTACCTGCTCTGACGGTACATCAATCTTTACCTGCAGGAATTCCTCCTTCTCCCCCCTGTTTATTGCGAGAACCCTGTGGCGGGCTATCCTTGAAACAGGCTCCTTGAAGTCATAATACATCCTGTATACGGAATCCTCCTCTTTTTTGGCCTTTGACACTATGATTCCATACTTGAAAAACATTTCCCTTATGGCTTTCCTGTAAGCAGCATTGTCGGATATTTCCTCGGCGATAATATCCATAGCACCGTTTAGTGCGTCTTCTTCAGTGTTTACTTCCTTATCAGGGTTAATATATGGGAAAATTATCTCAGAAATATCACCTTTTGATATTTCCTGGGCGAAAATTATCCGTGCCAATGGTTCCAATCCTTTTTCCTTCGCTATGGCAGCTCTCGTCCTTCGTTTCGGCTTGAATGGCCTGTATATATCTTCAATTTCCGTCAAAGATACCGCTTTTGATATGGCAGCGTCAAGCTCGGGAGTGAGTTTCCCCTGTTCGTCAATCAGGCGTCTGACATCAGCCCTTCTTTCTTCAAGGCTTCTTAAGTAAACAAGCCTCTCGTGCAGCTCTCTTAGCACCTGATCATCCAGTTCTCCGGTCATTTCCTTCCTGTACCTTGCAATAAAAGGTATGGTATTCCCGTCATCTATCAGCTTTACCGCGCTTTGAACCTGAAAGGGTTTTAAATTGAATTCATTGATGAGTTGTGCGACAATATCGGTCATTGCTTTCCTCCTGGTTTATGATGTAATTGATTTTATCTCAATCCTGTTCATATATTCATTTACAGTGTCCATATCAACAAAGCCTATTTCCCGGTTTTTTTAAAGTTTCAGAAACATTATACCATAAAATTCTTTGCTCAATAATTCCTAGTCATTGCCGGAGGGGTGCATCTTTTCCTCCATCCACCTTTATTTCCCGCCGTGTTTTCTGATATAATACCTATGGGGTGATGACAAGCATGT
This sequence comes from uncultured Clostridia bacterium, assembly GCA_937873555.1. GTDB lineage: Bacteria > Bacillota > Clostridia > Acetivibrionales > CALMWN01 > CALMWN01. The sequence continues at coordinate 252 of CALMWN010000416.1, read as the reverse complement.
ATGATACAGATCTTATCAAAAAATTCAGTTTTTTTTCAGAACTGCATGAGGATGACCTGGAAAAAATCGCTGGCATCTCAATAGAGAGAAATTACAGGAAAAATATGATTCTATTCATGGAGGGCGAACCAGGTGAAGCCTTTTATTATATAAAATCCGGAAAGGTAAAGGTTTTCAGGAGTTACGAGGACGGCAAGGAACATATCTGTCTCTTATACACATCTCCGAGCCCACGAGACAGGCAGAAATCTC
>CALMWN010000415.1 GCA_937873555.1 uncultured Clostridia bacterium | reverse complement strand
AGGTCAAAGTGTGTGATCCCAAGGTCGAAAGACCGGCGTACCATTGAACGGGCATTTTCGAAGCTGTCGATACCCCCGAAATTATGCCACAGTCCCAGTGAAATTGCAGGAAGCATGAGGCCGGAGCTGCCGCAGCGGTTGTATTTCATTTCTGCATATCTTTCAGAATAAGGTATGTAAGTCATGACAATTCTCCTCTCGTTGATTTAATAACTCTTGAACTCTTATATTATATACCACTTTTTAAAAAAAATAATAAAATTAAATGTTATAGCATGCCTTGAGTGTTTATTTATGCTATAATTTTTGTAAACATATTACCTAAAAAATGAGTATATATTATGAAATTGCCGAGTATCACGATTGCGGGCACCAACAGCGGATGTGGGAAAACCACTGTTTCTGTCGGAATAATGGCCGCTCTTGTAAAAAAAGGGTTGAAGGTTCAACCTTTCAAGGTTGGTCCGGACTTTATCGACCCTATGTTTCATAAATACATAACAGGAAGGGAATCAAGGAACCTCGACAGCTGGATGCTGACTGAGGAGGTTGTTTCCTGTCTCTTTGACAGGAGTTCTTCCGGAGCGGATATTTCTGTCATTGAAGGTGTAATGGGCTTGTATGACGGTCATGGAGGCATTTCACAAACCGGAAGCACTGCACATGTCGCCGGTATACTGAACTCTCCTGTCATCCTGGTTGTAAACGGGGAGGGAATGTCACTGAGCATTGTGGCATTGATAAGGGGCTACCTGGATTACAACAGGGAATTGGACATAAGGGGCGTAATAATAAACAATATTAAAAGCGAGAGCCATTTCATTCTTTTGAAAGAGCTGGTTGAAGAGCATACAGGACTGGCTGTTGCCGGCTATCTTCCCAAAATGGACGAGATTAATCTGCAAAGCAGGCATCTCGGCCTTGTTCCAAGTGGAGAAATTAGTGATCTTGAGGATAAAATCAATATCCTGGCCCATCAGGTTGAGAAAACGATTGACCTGGAACTTTTTCTGAAGATTGCCGGCGAAACAGGGGACAGGCCAGGAAACTGCTACGGCATGAACATTGAGAGAAGAGCTTCAGGATTGAAGATTGCAGTTGCAATGGATAAAGCCTTCAATTTTTACTACAGGGACAATCTTGACCTTCTGGAAATGCTGGGAGCAGAGCTGTTGTTTTTCAGTCCGCTGAAGGATGAAGCTGTTCCCGGGAATGCAGACGGATTGTATATAGGAGGAGGATATCCCGAAATATGGGCAGAAAACCTTCAAGGCAATCTTCCCATGCGCAGGGATATTAAAAGGCGTATTGCCGGAGGCCTGCCGGCTTATGCGGAGTGCGGAGGGCTGATGTACCTTTCGGAATCCATAAGGACCAAAGATGGGGAGACTTACGAAATGACCGGCGTTATACCGGGGAAAAGCGAAATGACAAATTCACTGAAAAGGTTTGGTTATATAGAAATTGAAGTGACAAATGACAATGTGATGGCAAAGAAAGGTTCCCGGATACGGGCACATGAATTTCATTATTCAACGACAGCAGTATGCGGTGAAGTCCCTGCATGCTACAGAATATCAAAGGCCAGGCGGGAGAAGGATGACCTGACATGGGCCTGCGGCTACAAGCAATACAACCTTCTTGCCGGATATCCACACGTTCATTTCTGGAGTAACACAATATTTGCGGAAGGTTTCATTGACAGCTGCAAGAAATTCAGTGCAGGGGAACTCAGATAGGGGTGGGATGATATTGAAAGCAAAATGCATTATGATACAGGGAACTGCTTCATCTGTGGGTAAGAGTCTTGTTACCGCCGGGTTGTGCAGACTTTTCAAAAGAGAAGGCTACAGGGTAGCGCCTTTCAAGTCACAGAACATGGCATTAAACTCGTATATTACAAGTGCGGGAAAGGAAATGGGAAGAGCCCAGGTTGTCCAGGCCGAGGCTGCCGGAATAGAACCGTCGGTAGAGATGAATCCCATTCTTTTAAAGCCCACAACAGATAAAAAGGCACAGGTCATCATAAACGGAGAGGTTTTCAGGAACATGTCAGCGGTTGAATATCATAACTTCAAACCCGAGCTTGCCGGAATGGTGAGAGAAACCTATAACAGGCTTGCAGAGCGCAATGATATCATCGTTATTGAAGGTGCGGGAAGCCCTGCCGAGATAAACCTCAGGGATAAGGATATTGTCAATATGGGTATGGCTGAGATTGCCGATGCACCGGTAATATTGGTCGGAGATATAGACAGGGGAGGAGTGTTTGCATCTTTGGCAGGCACAATGCTCCTGCTTTCGGAGTCTGAAAAGCAGCGGGTCAAGGGTGTGGTGATAAAG
>CALMWN010000414.1 GCA_937873555.1 uncultured Clostridia bacterium | reverse complement strand
GATGTGTATAAGAGACAGGCAGAAGGTGTCGTCCGCATCTATTTCCACTATGTCATGTACCAGCACCATCCTGACAACCTTCGATATGTCGGTATCCTTATTAGAGGCATATTCCGAAAGCAGCACTGCCATTACCGCAAGATGCCATGAGTGCTCGGCGTCGTTTTCCTCTCTCGAGCCGTCTATAAGAAGTGTCTGCCTGTAAATCTTCTTAAGCTTGTCTATTTCGGTAATGAATTGTATTTGCTGCTGCAGTCTTTTCACATCCATCAATCTATACCTCCATCCTGTTATAGATAACCAGATTAAATAAAATCAATAGTTTTAAGCCAGCTTTCACACGCATGAAGCCATGTTGCAACATGTGGGTTAAGGGGTGCCATTCCCAGTCCATGCTTTCCATCGGGGTAAACATGAAGCTCGAAGGGTATGTTGTTTTTTCTAAGAGCCATGGCGAACATGACGCTGTTGCATTTTAAGCTTTACGTCCTTTTTCAAGATACGAGAGGTCAGCCGCCTTCAAGCCGTATCTCCTTGCTATGGAACAGGCTTCATCGATATTCGCGGTAACATCGGAGGGTTTGTGTGCGTCTGAATTCATTACAACGCGTATGTCGTATTCTGCTGCCAACTCCCAGAACTGCATCCAGGGATACATTGACCGCATGCCCTCAGGAGTTGTCCTTTTAGGCTTGCGCAATCCGTATCCGTTTATCTCCAAAGGTACTTTCATATCCTGAGCAGCTTCAAGTATATACCGGGAACATGAAGCGGCATTCCTGTCCCACTGTTCATAAGCGCTTCCGAACAAGTCCGGATGGGCTATGAAAGCAAATAATCCTGAATTTATCGCCCTGACCACATACTCGGCATAGGCTTTAAGCTGGTATTTTTCCATTGAACCGTTATATGAGGAAACCCAATCTCCATTTAAAGGATAATAATGGGCTCCTGCAATAATATAATCGAATTTTAGTCTCCCCAGCAGTTCGTCCTTGTAAAAGCCCGCATATTCATCTGCAAATTCGCATTCCATTCCTTTTAATATGGTAAGCTGCGGGAAATCTATCTGTGTGCTTTCTATAGCTGAAATATATCCGCCCAATTCCTGCAATTCCATCCTTACATCCGTCCATCTGTTGTCGGGAAGAGGAGTATGGTCGGAGAATCCAAGGACGGCCACTTTATTGTCAATTGCAACCTTCGCGTAATCGTTAACATCACCCTGCGCATGCTTGCACCTGTAAGTATGTGTGTGGTAGTTTTTGTACAAAATAATCTTACCTCCCGGATATATGGGTGTAATTTAACTCTAATTGCAGTATACACGCTCTTTAGCAGTATACCATATATCATCCGGCAAATAAAGCATTGCCATGGAGATAACCCTGTCATCACGGCGTGTGAGTGTAAAAAAAATAGCGCAGTCACTGATGTTCTGGTATAATTGGAAAAGGAGGTGACCCTATGGTAGATGTATACTGTTACCTGCCTTCAAGTGAAGTGAATGATGTGGTGGAATGCGGGCTGAAGCTGTCCAGGTGGTTTGACAGGGAGGTCCGGATAGAAGGGGAGACCAGGAAATGTATTTCTACCCTGCTAAACCCCAGGGACGATATGGAAAAGTATAAATCAACCCAATATAAATGTATAAAGCTTGAGGTACATCCCCAATACTGCTATGCTGCAGACCGGTGCTTATACCTGCTGGGACTGGATAATTCTCAAATCATGGAGCTTTACATGAGTACGATCACACCAATCGGCAAGTACGTTTTTGGTTCGTACAGACTACCTGAATGCCTCATTACAAGCACAGTCATCTCTGAGCAGATGAGTGTGCTGAACAAAAGGTTGGACTCTCCCATACTGTTTGACAGCTCTGAGGAGCTCTATATAAATAACATAATTGAAAGCTACAAGGAAGAACACAGAAACTTTAACGATACCCTGCTTTATTACTTTTACTGCAGCCTTGCTGCGGCAGGAAAACTGGACAGGATTGATGACACCGGCAGACAGGTAGCCGTATTCCTTGAAAAGGAAAGAGGAAAGGCATATACAATAAAAATTCCTGACAAAGACACGCTGCTTTGATTGTGTATGTGCAGGCTGGTAATTTGGAGGTTATAGTGAAGGATGACGTGCTGAAAAGCCTGAGGGAAAACCCGGGAAGGTTCGTTTCAGGGGAAAGCCTAAGTGAAAGGCTTGGTGTATCAAGGACCGCAGTCTGGAAATACATAAGGGAGTTAAAAGACCGGGGTTACATAATAGAATCATCATCGAAAAAAGGCTATAAACTGGATGACTCTATAGAGTTGTTCAACGAGTTTGAAATAAGGTACAATTTAAGTACAACAATTTTGGGAGGAAAAATCCACTATTTTGACACTTTGGATTCCACGAGCAGTTATGCCAAGAGAATTGCCGCAGAGGGTGCTCCGGACGGTACTGTCGTTATAGCTGATGTGCAGACGGCAGGAAGAGGACGGCTGGGCAGAGCATGGGAATCTGCCGGCGGCAAAGGCATATGGATGTCAGTCGTTTTAAGGCCCTCCATAAGTCCGGAAGAAATTCAGGTCATCACTCTGGCTGCTTCAGTTGCAGTCGTGAATGCGATAGGGAGTGTCACCGGAATACGGACAGGAATTAAATGGCCGAATGATATTGTTATAGATGGCAGGAAAGTCTGCGGAATATTGACAGAAATGAGTTCTGAGACTGACAAGATCAATTTTCTGGTAATAGGGATAGGGATAAATGTCAACCAGGAAGCTACTGATTTCCCGGAGGAATTGAGGAGTTCGGCAGTTTCACTTGGAATGCTTGTGGATTCGGACCCCGGCCGGATACCGTGTGAGAAAGCGGATAAATTCTTAAGCAGAAAAGAACTTGTATGGAAGCTTTTGCTTGAATTGGAGGGTATGTACCTGGAAATTAACAATGGCAAAACCGGGAGTATAATAGAAAGATGGAAGCAGCATTCCATTACTATCGGGAAAACAGTCAGAATCACTCACAGGGGCTCAGAGTATACCGGCACTGCAGCCGATATCACAAGTGACGGCAAGCTGGTGGTAAAATGTGAAGATGGCACGGTCAGAGAGGTATCTGTCTCTTATACACATCTCCGAGCCCACGAGACAGGCAGAAATCTC
>CALMWN010000413.1 GCA_937873555.1 uncultured Clostridia bacterium | reverse complement strand
GGTTGTGTCTGGCCCAAGCTCTCCCGAATTATTCAGGAGGAGCATTGAAGAGTCATTTTCAGGCATAAGTTCCTCCGAGCTATTTGGCATCGGGCTTCACGAGCTTCTTGGAATAAGCTCGGAGAGCCTGATTAATCCCAAATAACTTTCAATATGGCATCAGCATTACGAAAGGATGATTTGATTGGCAAAAGGATATGTTGCATTTATTCTTCATGCGCATTTACCCTATGTGCGGCACCCTGAAAATGACAGTTTTATAGAGGAGCGCTGGCTTTTCGAGGCCATTTCCGAGACATACATACCCCTGATAAACTATTTTGAAGCCTTGATAACAGAGGGTGTCGACTTCCGTATAACAATGTCCCTGACTCCTCCTCTGATATCCATGATGTCTGATCCTCTGCTCCAGAACAGGTATATCAATTATGTGGAAAGCCTCATAAATCTTTCGGACAAAGAGATCGTCAGGACAGCAGGTCATCACGAATTTCATAACCTTTCAAAAATGTACAACCAAAAATACAGGAACGACCTTTTCATTTTCAGAGACAGGTATAAATGCAACCTGCTGACAGCTTTCAAGAGGTTTCAGGATGAAGGCAAACTGGAAATAATAGCATGTGCAGCTACCCACGGGTATCTTCCGCTCATGTACATCACTCCGGAAGCTTGCAAGGCACAGATTTCTGTTGGGGCAAAAGTATATGAAAAATTCTTCGGGCATAAACCACAGGGCATATGGCTGCCGGAATGCGGTTATATCCCCTCCCTGGAACCTATTATAAAGGAAAACGGAATTGAATATATAATTACCGAATCCCACGGGATTTTATATGCCAATCCCAAGCCTGTTTTCGGTACTTATGCCCCTATTGTCACCCCAAATGGAATAGTTGCTTTCGGCAGGGATATCGAATCGTCAAAGCAGGTTTGGAGCGCAAGCGAAGGCTATCCCGGAGATTATGACTACAGGGACTTTTACAGGGATATAGGTTATGACCTGGATTTTAACTATATTAAAGACTATGTGGCTTCTGACGGGAAAAGGATACACACCGGCATGAAGTATTACAGGATAACAGGAAAAACCGACGACAAGCAGCCATATAATCCTGACTGGGCAAGAAACAAGGCGGATATACATGCAGGCAATTTCATGTTCAACAGGGAAAAACAGGTGGAATACCTAAGCAGCAGGATGGATATGCCTCCGGTAATTGTATGTCCGTATGATGCCGAGCTTTTCGGTCACTGGTGGTATGAAGGCCCCTACTGGCTTTATTCTTTGTTCAAAAAAATACATTATGACCAGGATACCTTCAAGCTTACAACCTTAAGCGAATACATTGCTGCCAACCCTGTAATGCAGGTTTCCTCACCATGCCCATCCAGTTGGGGCTACAAGGGTTATAACGAGGTGTGGCTGAACAGTTCCAACGACTGGATCTACAGGCACCTTCACAAGGCTGCCGAAAGGATGGTCGAGCTTGCCAACGAAAACCGCACTGCCGTCGGTATAAAAAGAGATGCCCTCAATCAGGCGGCAAGGGAGCTTCTTCTTGCACAGAGCAGCGACTGGGCTTTTATAATGAAAACAGATACGATGGTGCAGTATGCGGAAAACAGGACTAAATACCATATCGGAAGATTCACAAGGCTTTACAACGACATCAAGGAAAACAATATCGATGAAGGCTGGCTAAGAGACGTCGAATATAAGGACAACATCTTTCCCGAACTTGACTACAGGATTTATTCATCGACTCCAGTAATCTGAATACCTGAACTAACCTGTATCTCACGGCAAAACGGTTTATATACAAACATGCAGGGAACGATGTTCCAGTCGTACCCTGCATGTTATTAAATACTAAACAATGCACTATTCACATACGCTTTGCGCCTTCATATGCCAGATCTGAGCGTTCGCACTCCTCATCTGTAAGGGTTATCTGGAAGCAAAGGGGACTGCCCTTCATTTTCTCAGATGCATAGCAAAGTCCGTTGGTCCGAATATCAAGGAAAGGATGGTCAATCTGCTCGGGGTCTCCCAGCAGTATTATTTTTGTACCCATTCCCGCTCTTGTTATTATTCCCTTTACCTGCTTTGGTGTCAGGTTCTGAGCTTCATCTATAATCACCCATTGCTTTACTATGGAACGTCCTCTTATAAATGCTATTGCCTCCGTATTAATGATTTTCCTGTCAAAAAGCTCATCCACCTTGTCCTTCAATTCCTTTTCACTGGAATAGCGTTCATTTTCGTCATTATCTATCAGCACTTCCAGGTTGTCAACAACAGGCCTTAAGAATGGGGCTATCTTTTCCTGCTCTGTCCCGGGCAGAAAGCCGATATCCTCGTCCAGCTTCACATTGGGACGGCAAACAAGGATTTTACGGTACAGCTTGCTTTGCTCCACCATTATTTTCTGCAGCCCGGCTGCAAGCGAGTAGAAGGTTTTTGCGGTACCTGCAGGTCCCTTGACTATCACAAGGGGAGCCTTATCCGCATCCATCATCAATGCCTCCTGCATAAACTTCTGGCCTGCGTTCCTTGGAGTCACACCGAAGGGCCTTTCGTGCAGAAAATTCAGTCCTATGATCCCCTTCCCGTCAAAACGTCCCAGTGCTGTCTGTTTATCATTATTACACGAGTGAATTATCAGGAATTGATTAGTTATAAGATCCGGAAATTGTTTGTCGCTGTAATCATGCTTAAAACAAAATACATCGTCTTTATCAAGCTTTCCCCTCTCATAGAATTCATTAAGCTTCTCCTCTGTAGTATAAACATCCAATCTGCCCTTGTATTGCTCATCAAAGGATGGAACCTGCTCAGCAAAGAAATCCTGAGCAACAATACCGATAATATCCGCCTTGATCCTTACAAATATATCCTTGCTGACAAGGAATACATTCTCTCCCTTTTCATGGAGCCCCTTGCATATTTTTAATATTCTATTGTCATTGTTGCTGTCCTTCCAGGTTTCCGGCAATTCAACGCTGTGATAGTTCAGTTCAATCCTCAAAGTCCCGCCATTGTCCAGGCTTACACCTTCATTCAGGTTGCCCCCTGCCCTCAATCCGTCAATCAATCTTGCTGTATGCCGTGCATTTGCACCCAATTCAGAGTCATCTTTCTTGAATTTATCCAGTTCCTCAAGTACTACTTCGGGAATAACTACTGTATTGTCACCAAATGAATACAGTGCAAACGGAGTTTGCAGCAGCACATTGGTATCAAGAACAAAAGTCTTTTTCACCATTGATCGCCCCAATCTGAGTTAATATTATGCGTACAAGAAAAACCTGCTTATAATTCAGTTATTGAATGAAAATATAAGATTTGTTATGCTTTTTATCAATCAACCCCTTCAGGGAAAAGCTTCTGAAATGCTATTGCTTGTGTATATGTCATGACTTCTGTCAATAATTAAACATTTCGCTGTCAATACGGGATTAGCTTAAGGTTAGGGGGATATTAAATTAATTAAATTTATTGTATCATATTATAATATAATATGTAATGAAATGGTTGAAGAACACTGCAAAATTTATTTGGAGATGGCAAAATTAACTGTTGACAACCATGTACTTTGCTTTTATAATATATAAGTGTCCGCTAGAGAACACGCGCCATTAGCTCAGTTGGTAGAGCACCTGACTCTTAATCAGGGTGTCCTGGGTTCGAGTCCCCGATGGCGCACCAAACAAACAAAAGACTTTCAAGATTTAGTTCTTGAAGTCTTTTTTTGTTTTACACCAACCCTGCACCAATCCATTTTTTTGTACTATTGATCATCTTAATAGAAAACTACCCATAATAGAAAAATTTCACACATTAACTTGTTTCCTATTATGAGTAGCTTCAATTTTTTACCACATTATTTTAGTTAGAATTGTTTATGCAAGCAGCATGTTAATAGCAGATTCCTTCTTTTTTTCTAAAATGTTAATTACAATAACTGATAATCCCATGGTAAATCCAAATAGTCCAAAAAC
>CALMWN010000412.1 GCA_937873555.1 uncultured Clostridia bacterium | reverse complement strand
ACCCAGAACATACTGGTTGACTTTATATAAAACTGTTTATGCAACAGTAATGATATTTCCCATAAAACAAATGATGATGCACAGGAACAAATTCGCCTGTCCATCATCATTTGTTTTATGTAAGAGTTATTTCGCATCCTTGTTGAGGTATCTCATAGCGATAGCTCTTTTAGCATCTGCCTCAGCCTGAGAAACTTTATCATTTAACTTTGAAGCGGTGCTTTTAAATTCCCTTGACAGTCCCGTAGCACAGTCATTGCACAGGCGTCCGGTTTTTATGGCTTTGCCGCAGCTCTCACACTCGAGTATCATATTTCCTTCATCATTAATAATCTCAAGACGACCTTCCTTGAGGTACATCTTTATCCTCTCAACACTGATTCCCAAAACTGTAGATACCTCTGACAGAGTCACCCCGGGATTTTTGTAAAGATAATCCTTCACCCTTTTAAAATCTGCTTCATCCTGTTCCTTACATATGGGGCAGATTGGCGGCCCACCGATGTAGTTATAAATTTTTCCGCACCTCTTACAATTCCTTACATCCGGCATTTTAACCCCTCCAGCCATATAATCATAAGTTTAACAATAAACCAATACTCTTATCCATCATTCATAATTAAACTTTTTTCCTGAAGCGACAACTGCTGCAATAACCGCTTTTGCCCCGGCCTCCTTCAGAACCCTGCTGCATTCATTAACAGTGCTGCCGGTTGTCAGCACATCATCTATAAGCAATATGGTTTTCCCCGATATTTCGCAGGCACCACTTACACTAAAGGCATCACGGATGTTTACATGTCTTTCTTCCTTATTTAAAAGGCTCTGGCTCTGAGTGTTCCTGATCCTGCGCAAAACCCTCGAATTTTCTGCCACACCCAATTCCCTGCTGACAAACTTTGAAATCAGCAGAGCCTGGTTATATCCCCGTATTCGTTCCCTTTCCTTGTGGAGGGGAACACTTATTATTATATCAAATTTTGTATTTCTTGTCATATTTTTTATTCTATTTGACAGCAACTTTGCAAAAGCCCTATAATATGAGGCTTTATCAAAAAATTTGTACTTTATCAAACCTTCTTTTATTATACCGGAGTATTCACATGCGCAGATAATCCCGTCACAGTGTGATTTATAAAGCTTTTCACCAGCAGTTTCCACAATATTCCCATGAATGAACGGTATTTTTGTATGGCAGCCGCTGCATATTTCAATGGTAGTGCCGACAGACAGCAAACTTTTACAAAAAATACACCGGGGTGGAAATATCAGTCTAAGCATTTCATTCAGCATAATAACCTGCCTGTAACTTCTATTTTCTTTGAATCTGATTATGAATCCAGGGAAGCACGAGAATTTATATATACATATTTCGGATTAGTTGATGTAATTTATTATATTTTTTACGTATTAAGAGAGGAATACGTTCCTCAGTTTATCTTCAAGGCCTGAATACCTAAGTGTTTCTCTCTCGTTTCCGATCATTTCGGTCAGTACCCTTTCACTTCCAACCAGTATTACCAGGTTTTTAGCCCTGGTTACTGCCGTATACAGCAGGTTACGTGTCATTAGCACAGGAGGCCCGCTAAACAGCGGTAAAATAACCACCGGGAACTCGCTTCCCTGGCTCTTGTGAATTGTTATCGCAAATGCAGGCTCTATCTCTTCCAGTATACTGAAATCATATTCTACAAGTTTTTCATCCTCGAACAGTACTGTAAGCCTTTGTTCTTCAGTATCAATTTTTTGAATGATGCCGGTATCCCCGTTAAATACACCCATGCCGTCAATATAACTGTCTCCTGCCCTTTCCCATTTAAGATTGTAGTTGTTCTTGATCTGCATGACCCTGTCGCCTTCGCGGAATATGAATTCATGATATGGCTTTTCGCACTTATGATTGTTTTCGGCATTCAGAACCTTCTGCAGCTCCAGATTCAGGTTGGTTACTCCGGTTATACCTTTTCTCATAGGCGTGAGTACCTGTATATGCCGCATGGGGTCATAACCGTACGTGTCAGGCAATCTTTTTCTACAAAGTTCCAGTATGGTTTTTACAATATCCTCTCCGGAATTCCTGTGCATAAAGAAGAAATCCTTGTCTTTGGCATTGAGGCATGGGAATTCCCCCCTATTGATCCTGTGTGCATTGACAATAATCATACTTTCTTCTGCTTGTCTGAAAATCTCATTTAATCGTACAGTCTTAATCATGCCACTGTTGATTATATCCTTGAGGACATTTCCAGGCCCAACGGACGGCAGTTGGTCCGCATCCCCCACCAGAATAAGCCTGGTTCCCGGCGGTATTGCTTTTAAGAGATGGTTCATGATAAGGATATCTACCATGGAAACCTCATCTATAATCACCACATCCGCTTCGACAGGATTTGTTTCCGTCCTCTGGAAAACAAGGCTGGTTTCCTCTCCTGTATAACCTATTTCCAGCAGCCTGTGTATGGTTTTTGCTTCAAAGCCCGTGGCTTCTGTCATCCTCTTTGCCGCCCTCCCTGTCGGAGCTGCAAGAGCGACCTCATAGCCTTCTCTGCAAAGGAGTTTTATTATGGTTTTTATGATAGTAGTCTTACCGGTACCAGGACCGCCGGTTATAACCAAAACACCGTTTACCAATGCTTCCCTGACAGCTGTTTTCTGCCTGTCTGCAAGTACGATTCCTTCCTCCCTCTGCACATCGCCCAGTCTGTCGCCGAAATCGCTTAAATCACCATTAAAATCAACTGTTGATAATTCGGCAAATTTTCTGCATACTCCTGATTCCGCCATATAAAAGGAACTTAAGTACACTCTGTTATGGTCTGACTCCTTTTGCACATACACTGACTTATCAAGCAGCAGCGATACCAGTGCATCACTTATGTCTTCAATATTAACCTCCAGCAGCCGGGATGTATAATCCTTAAGATTTGTATCCGGAATGTAAGTGTGTCCATTGGCAGCAGCCTGAGCCAGAACATATTTTATTCCGCTGCAGATCCTGAACTTTGACGAAGGGTCTATCCCCATACTTCTTGCAATCCTGTCCGCCGTTTTAAATCCTATACCGAAAACCTCATCCGCAAGTTTATATGGATTTTCCCTGATTTCATCTATGGTTCTGTCCCCGAACGCTCTGTATATTCTTGTGGAATACACAGGGCTTAAGCCGTACTCCTGAAGGAACATTATCACAGTCCTTAAGCCTCTTTGCTCCTCAAAGGTTTGTCCAATTGCAATGGCCTTCTCAAGGCTTATACCCTTTATTTCTGCCAGAATGGAGGAATTGAACTGAATTATGTTCAGGGTATCCTCCCCAAACCTGCCGACAATTTTAGCCGCAGTTGCAGGACCTATACCCTTTATCACTCCCGAGGACAGGTACTTCTGTATGGCGTCAATTGTACACGGCAGTATTTTTTCATACATTTCCACCTTGAACTGTTCCCCGTATTCAGGGTGTGTAACCCATTTCCCCGTCAGCTTCAGAGTTTCGCCCACGTTTATAAACGGCATATAGCCTACTGCAGTAACAAGATTGTTCCCATGCAGAACATCACACACCGTATACCCGTTAATCTCGTTGGAAAATATGATTTCTTCCACTGTACCTTCTACCGTATTCAATGCATCACCTTGTCCATTGTAAAATAAAAGAATATTACTAGAATAAGTATATCTTAATTTAAGGGGTGAGAAAAGAATTATGCTTAAATTTAAGGTGTATTCTCCAGCTCCTTTGCTTTGAGGGTGTCAAAAATCCTTTCTTTTTCACTATCTTCAATTACTTCAATATATTCGTAATCCCTCTTAAGCTTTTCAAGTAAAGCAACAGTTTCATCCTGGGAACCCAGGTCCAGGACGATCAAACTTCCTCCGATCCCTGATCTGTTTAAAATGCCAGAACGGAAAATATTTCTTATAACCCCTTCTATTTCATCCTGCTTGTTTTTTACTATAAGAGCCAGTCTTATGGAAGAGCTGTCATTTGCCATTTTGAAATTTATTGTGTCGATTATCATATGTACCAGTGTCAAAGCACCAAAGCCCGCAAGAATATATGTAATGATATAAGCCAGATTTTCCTGCATATGTATCAGCCTCCCACTCCATACTATGTTGCTGTTTTCCACTCTGATACATGTAATATTAATTCCAAATCATATAATACCGGATTTATTATAAAGCAAAGATAAATAGGGTACAAAAAATGGACAGGCAAGCCTGTCCATTTTTTATATACAGTTATATGGTTTCTGCATCCCTCTTTAATATTTCTGCTTTGTCAGTCTTTTCCCAGGTAACATCCAGGTCATTTCTTCCAAAATGTCCATATGCAGCAGTCTGCTTGTATATAGGCCTTCTTAAGTTCAAGGATTTTATTATACCGGCCGGCCTTAAATCAAAATGCTTCTGAACAAGCTTTACAATCTTTTCTTCAGAAATTTTTCCGGTTCCGAATGTATCAACGAGTATGGAAACCGGCCTTGCCACACCTATAGCATATGCCAGCTGGACTTCGCACTTTTTGGCCAACCCTGCTGCAACAATATTTTTCGCTACATGACGTGCTGCATAAGCGGCGGAACGGTCAACCTTGGTCGGATCTTTACCGGAGAATGCTCCACCACCATGTCTTGCATAACCGCCATATGTATCAACAATAATCTTTCTGCCTGTCAGTCCCGAGTCTCCCTGTGGTCCTCCGACAACGAACCTGCCTGTCGGATTTATATAGTATTTTGTGTTCTTATCCAAAAGATTTGCAGGTATTACCGGCTTTATTACATATTCTATGATGTCCTTCTCGATTGTATCATGGTCTACATCCGGGCTGTGCTGGGTTGATATGACAACTGCATCTATCCTTACAGGCTTGTCATCCTCATATTCAACAGTCACCTGCGATTTTCCGTCAGGCCTTAAATATTCCAGTTTTCCGCTTTTCCTCACATTGGTAAGCTCTTTTACCAGCTTATGAGCCAATGATATAGGCATAGGCATCAATTCAGGAGTTTCATCACAGGCGAAACCAAACATCATTCCCTGGTCACCGGCACCAATTGCTTCTATCTGCGCATCAGTCATTTCACCTGTTTTAGCTTCAAGAGCCTTATCAACTCCCATTGCGATGTCAGGCGACTGCTCGTCTATAGATGTTATAACTGAACAGGTATCACAGTCGAAACCGTATTTTGCCCTGTCGTAACCTATTTCACGGATAGTATTTCTGACAACCTTTGGAATATCTACATAACAGTTTGTTGTTATTTCTCCCATAACCAGAACAAGGCCGGTGGTCACAGATGTTTCACACGCAACTCTTGCCATAGGGTCATTCGCGTAGATAGCGTCCAGAACAGCATCGGATATCTGGTCGCATATTTTATCCGGATGCCCCTCAGTAACAGACTCTGATGTAAAAAGTTTTCTTGCCATTTTAAAATCCTCCTTTGAATAAATAGCTTTAATTATTCATGCAAATAAAAAAACCTCTTCATGAAGAGGCCCATAAGTCACTCCTCATCTCTCAAGGTAACAAACCTTGCAGGAATTGGCACCGATACATTCACTGCCACTATATAGCAATAAAGCCGGTTGCCGGGTTTCATCGGGCTCAGTCCCTCCACCTCTCTTGATAAGGCAAAGCAATTATTATTTTTTCAAAATTAATATACCACATGAAGGATGTTTAGTCAACGGAAAATATTATTTGGTCTGCAACATGTGAAGACAAAAGTTTGCGAGACTCGATGTCGAGCAAATTTTATTTAAGACTTCACCCGGGATTTCCGGTAAAATGCAAGGAGGACAGGGCTGCCTGTCCTCCTTGCATTTATATCACGCACCTGCAAAAATTTCTTCGAACTCTGCACCCTCAAGTTTTTCTTTCTCAAGAAGGGCTTGTGCAACTCTATGGAGTTTATCGATATTCCCCTTTAAAAGTTCAGTTGCTTTTACGTATGAGGAGTCAATAATGCCTTTTACTTCCCTGTCTATCTCTGCTGCTATTTCTTCGCTGTAATTCCTTGCCTGGGCAAAATCACGACCCAGGAATACCTCATCGCTTTCATTTCCGAATATCATATTTCCAAGCTTTTCACTCATACCGTACTTGGTAACCATATTCCTTGCAATACCGTTTGCATGCTTCAAATCACTGTACGCCCCCGTACTGATTTCACCAAGCACGACATCTTCGGCAGCCTTGCCTCCAAGCGCAATTACAATGGTCTCGACAAGTTGGGACCTGGTCCTGTAAGTCTTGTCTTCCTCAGGCCTGAAGGATGTATACCCTCCTGCCATTCCAGCCGGTATTATGGACACCCGGTCTACCTTGTCGGTAGTGGACACTATCCTGGCAGCTATTGCATGGCCTGCTTCATGATAGGCAGTCAGCTTTTTGTCCTTGTCGCTCATAACTCTGCTTTTCTTTTCAGGACCCATTACCACCTTGAAAGTAGCTTCCTTTATTTCTTCCATCCCTATCTGCTTTTTGTTGTTTCTTGCAGATAAGAGCGCTGCTTCATTCAAAAGGTTTTCCAGGTCAGCGCCTGTAAAACCGGGTGTTATCTTTGCCAGGTCATCAAGTTTGACACTGTCGTTCAGAGGCTTGCCCCTTGCATGAACCTTCAGTATCTGTTCTCTTCCCTTTATGTCCGGAAGACCCACCACAACACGCCTGTCGAATCTTCCGGGCCTCAATAATGCAGGGTCCAGTATGTCCGGCCTGTTTGTCGCAGCGAGGATAATAACACCTTCATTGATACCGAAGCCATCCATTTCAACGAGCAGCTGGTTCAATGTCTGTTCTCTTTCATCATGGCCGCCTCCGAGTCCGGCACCTCTGTGCCTTCCTACAGCGTCAATTTCATCTATAAATACAATACAGGGTGCATTCTTCTTTGCCTGGTCAAACAGGTCTCTGACACGGGATGCACCGACACCTACAAACATCTCGACAAAGTCCGAACCGCTTATGCTGAAGAACGGAACACCTGCTTCTCCCGATACTGCTTTGGCAAGCAGAGTTTTTCCGGTACCCGGGGGTCCTACAAGCAGAACACCCTTTGGTATCCTGGCTCCAAGCTCCACGAACTTCTTAGGAGATTTTAAAAACTCAACTATCTCCTTAAGCTCTTCCTTCTCTTCATCCGCGCCGGCAACATCCTCAAAGGTAACCTTTTTCTTGTCGTCGGTACTCATTTTCGCCCGGCTTTTGCCAAACGACATGACCCTGTTTCCTCCACCCCCTTGGGACTGTTGAAGGAAAAATACCCAGAACAATATGAATATCACTATCAGGCCTACTGTCGGTAATATGGCAACCCACCACGGGGGGGTCGGCGGCAGTTGATTCTTAAAGGTTAACTCTCCATTTTTCATGGGAGCATTTATTTCAGACATGAATGAAGTAATATCAGGGATATATACGGTATATTTGCCACTCCTGGCATCGGGCTTCGCTTTCAGATCTACAGCAGCCTTGTTACCCTCCAATACGATTCTGTCAACATTTTTAGCCTGTATTTCCTTTAATAATTCTGAATAATCCTTTTCAGCGGGATTATCATAGTTGCCATATATAGCTAAGATAGCGAGTATTATAACAAACAAGACTATATAAAAGCTTATCCCTTTAAAATATTTCAAACAGCTTCCCTCCTTACAACGAAGTCACAATGCAGATTTCAGAATAACACGCTGAATCTATATACAAAAAATACAAGAAAATTCTGTTAATTGATTGTACAATATATTATATTAGCATATTAGTTATTAAAACACAATAAAACAGTTTGAAAAAGGTTCCCTTCCGGATGGTGCGGAATACCCGTTTAATTCTTATTGTATAAACTTTCCTTTAAAGTACACACGTCGGGCAAGTTCCGGTATTTCCCCGCATAATCAAGTCCGTATCCTATTACGAACTTGTCCGGTATGATTATTCCATCGTACTCAACTTCTATTTCGACTTTTCTTCTCGAAGGCTTGTCAAGTGCGGTACAAATCTTCACACTCAACGGGCCCCTGGTGTTGAACAGCTCTTTTAGATGTTTCAATGTAAGGCCTGTATCAACAAGATCTTCAACAATAAGAACGTGCTTGTTCGTGACATTTATGTCAATATCCTTGATTATTCTCACAACGCCTGATGACTTTGTAGCAGCGCCATAACTTGATACAGATATTAAATCCATGTCAACCGGAATTGTAATTTCTCTCATAAGATCTGCCAGAAAGACAAAACCGCCTTTCAATACACCTACCAGTACCAGTTCCTTACCTTTATAGTCTTCAGATATCTTTTTGCCCAGCTCTTTTATTTTCTCCCTCAAGACCTCTCTGCTTATCAGTACCTCTTCAATATCCTTTTGCATGGAATTACCCCCTGTTTATATAACTCAGTCTTAATACATATTTAGTATTTTCAGTTACTTTAAATTTATCACTTATTTTATGCCCTATGATCCAAACAATTTCACTTTCAAGCGCAATAAGCGGTGTTGTATCTCTCGTATCTCTGGGGAATTTATTGTCAATGAAGTACTCCTTCAATTTTTTAGTACCATTTGATTTGTATGGCTTGAATTGATCCCCGTTTCTCCGGTTTCTTATATTAATTCCCATGGAAAGCTTTTCATAATCAAAAAATTGTTCCAGCGAGGTGTTATCAACAGTCATATAATTCCTGACACTCTGCTGTCCACTAATAACTTCGGATTCCATCACGGTGTTGATGGCGTCAACCGGAGTCATCCCGGGTATTTCAACCCTCACTTCATATGGCACCGGTTTACCACCCGCTTCATCTATAAAAATCTTAACATTATCATATATTTTGGAAGCACGCAGCCGGCAGGGCAGGTGTACTTCCGAACCCGTCCTGCCTTTCAGGATCAGCCTGACAATACTCTCTACATGAACATCCTCCACACCCTTCAAGTCGGTTTTTATTTCCTTCAAAGCCCTGCGGACAACTCTTTTTCTGATGGCCGGGTGGAGTGAGGCAAGCTTCTGCACATCCAAAAACACCCCATTTGTTTGTCTTTTAACAATGCAATTATTATATATTTCTCTGCTGAAGTTTTCAATAAAATCAATGTCATCCGATACTAAAACTGTCATATTGTAAATATGGGAAACGATATCTGCCTCAAATTGCTTGTTTATGAATGGTATGAGTTCAAGGCGGACTCTATTCCTGGTATAGATGCTGCTTTTATTTGAACTGTCGGTCCTCGGGTTAAGCTGATTAAGCCGGCAATATTCTTCTATAGCTCCCCTTTCAATACCTAATAGCGGCCTTATAATCCTTCCCCTTTTTGAAGCCATCCCTTTCAAACCATCCAGTCCTGTACCGCGCAAAATATTCATCAATACCGTTTCTGCCTGGTCGTTCATATTATGTGCAACAGCTATCCTTCCGGCGCCAATTTTATCCGCTACAGCTTCAAACGCCCTGTATCTGGCATTCCTGCCCGCTTCCTCCACCGATATTCCCTCAGTCGCAGCAGCACCCTCAATATCAATTGAAAATATTTGTAAAGGTATGCTCAGAGAATCACATAATCCGGCAACATATGCTTCATCACAGTCTGATTCCTCTCCCCGGAGCATATGATTTATGTGAACGGCCTGGATGCTTATATTCAATTCATGCATCATGGAATTCAGCACATGAAGAAGACAGACCGAATCAGGTCCGCCGGAAATACCGACCAATACACTGTCGCCATTTTCTATGAGATTATTTTTTTTGATGAAATCTAAAACTTTATCCCTCATACCTGCCCGCTACTCTTTGAAAAATCTACATTCTACCGTAAGCATCCGGAT
>CALMWN010000411.1 GCA_937873555.1 uncultured Clostridia bacterium | reverse complement strand
GTCCAATTATGTGCGGGCCTGGACCTTTTTTCCTTTTGGAAGATTCCTGCTTAATTCGGTTTTTGTTGCTTTGGCTACCACTGTTCTGGCTGTGACAACCTCAAGCCTGGCAGCGTATGCCTTTTCCAGGTTGAGGTTCAGAGGCAGGGATACCCTGTTTCTGATATATCTGGGCACGCTTATGATACCGCAGCAGGTTACCGTCATACCGTTATTTCTACTGATGAAGCACTTCGGCTGGAGCGATACGTTCCAGGCGATGATAGTACCTTCTGCATTCACAGCCTTCGGCACTTTTCTTCTCAGGCAGTTCTTCCTTACCATCCCGTATGAGATGGAAGAAGCAGGCCGGATAGATGGGTGCTCGGCATTCGGCCTGTATTTCAGGATAATAATGCCTATGGCCAAACCGGGAATAGCCACTCTTTCTATTTTCACGTTTATAGGCCAGTGGAAGTCCTTTTTATGGCCATTGATAATTACAAATACAGATAGATGCAAAACCATTCCGCTTGGGATATACATGTTCAACGGGCAGTACGGCACCGATTGGAGCGGTATGATGGCGGCGGCCTCGATTGCAATTATTCCGAGCATGATAATCTATGCATTTTTTCAGAGATACCTGGTAGAGGGAATATCTATTACCGGTATGGGTGGAAGATAGCTTCCATACGAATATAATCATTAAAGGAGTGTATATAAATGTCTGAGTTACCATATCGCCAGATTCACCTCGACTTCCACACGTCGCCGTTAATTCCTGACGTAGGAGTGGACTTCAATGCGGAGGAATTTGCACAAACTTTGAAAAATGCCCATGTAAATTCCATTAATATTTTTGCAAAATGCCATCATGGTATGAGCTATTATCCCTCAAGGGTTGGACCGACCCATCCTTCATTGAAGAAGGATTTGCTGGGTGAGATGATCACCTCTTTGCATGCTCATGGAATCAAATGTCCAATCTATACAACCGTTGTATGGGACGAACATGCAGCCGCCACACATCCTGAATGGATCCAGCTTGACAGCCATGGCAGGATGGTAGGGAGAGAGCCTTACGGCAGTGAAGGTACAGGCTGGAAATGGTTATGCCTTAATAACGGATATATGGATTACCTGTGTGCACAGGTCCGGGAAATACTTGACAATTATGATGTCGATGGATTATGGTTCGATATTCTCATGTATTCGGAGGATGGCTGCTCCTGCAACAATTGTATCAGGTCAGCGGTAGAAAAGGGCCTGGATCCGGCTAATGTTGAAGACAGGAGAACCCACAGCTTTCATGTGCTCCATGAAGCCATGAACAGGCTGTACAACCTGGTTAAGAACAGCAAGCCGGAGGCGCTGGTGTTTTTTAATGGCAGGCAGAGGATTGAGGCTAATGGTGAAAGAAGCTTGAGGAAGGAACTAAAGTTTGCCACACATATAGAGATTGAATCGCTGCCATCCGGCATGTGGGGTTACAATCATTTCCCCATGTATGTCCGGTACAACCAGATATTCGATAAAGAAATCATAGGAATGAACGGTAAATTTCACAAATCGTGGGCGGATTTCGGAGGCTTCAAGAACAAGGCGGCACTCGAATACGAATGCTTCAATATGCTTGCCAGCGGTGCCAAGGTTTGCGTCGGGGACCAGCTCCATCCGAGGGGAAGACTGGAGGATGCAACCTATAAGCTCATAGGATCTGTGTTCGAACAGATAGAAAAGAAGGAGCCCTGGTGTTATAATGCTGTACCGGCTGCAAATATAGCCTTGATGAGTGTAAATGACGGAGGGTATCTGAGAGCATGCCGGCCGACAATACATACCCTCGAGGCTGCATCACAAATGCTGCTTGAGGACCACAGACAGTTCCATATCATAGATACCGAGACGGAATTAGATAAATATGACCTGATAATTTTCCCTGACAAGTTTGCTTTTGACGAAGAGATGACGTCAAAGGTCCAGGCTTACCTGGACAAGGGCGGAAGGATAATCTTAAGCCATGAATCCGGATTGACTCCCGGCGGTGATAAATTTGCTCTGGATATAGGGGCGGATTTCCTGGGAGATTCTGAATTTTCAGCAACCTATCTGCGCATAGGTAATGAGATAGACAAGGATCTGTATAAAACCGATTATGTAATATACGACAAAGGCAAAAAGATAATTTCTACAACCGGCCGGGCACTTGCCTCGGTTGTACACCCTTACTTCGACAGGGCTTGGAATCACTTCATGAGCCACCAGCAGACCCCTCCGGATAAAGAAAGTCCGTATTCTGCTGTTGTAAGAAAGGGAAATATTGTTTATTTTGCCCATCCGATATTCAATGCCTACAAGAAGCACGGCAACCTGGTGTTTAAGAAGCTGGTGTCAAACTGCATCAATCTTCTCCTGGGAGCCGACATGGTTGAATCCAGTCTGCCTTCAACTGCAAGGGTTACAGTTCTTGATCAGCAGGATAAAGGAAGAAGGGTAGTGCATGTTCTGCATTATCCTATTGAAAAAAGGTCGGATATTGAAATTATTGAGGATGTTATTCCTTTGTACAATATAAATATGAGAGTCAAGGTTGATTCAAATGTCAAAGAAGTTTACCTGGCTCCCCGGATGAAGGCACTTTCCTATGGCTACACCGATGGATATGCCGAATTTGTCATACCGGAAGTGAACGGCCACCAGATGATAGTGATTGAGAAAAAATGAATTTGTAA
Source organism: uncultured Clostridia bacterium (assembly GCA_937873555.1). GTDB lineage: Bacteria > Bacillota > Clostridia > Acetivibrionales > CALMWN01 > CALMWN01. The sequence continues at coordinate 12,382 of CALMWN010000411.1, read as the reverse complement.
GATATTAACAGGGGGTGCGGGGCAACATGAGCTTTGAAAGAGGTTGGGCAGCTCTTAACCTTGAGATGACGGACAGGATTCCAAGGACAGAATTTATTGATAATGATGAATATATAAAAAAAATTACAGGTTTGGACACAAGTAAAAAGGAACAGCGAGACTTGATAAAACCTGCTATTTCCAGGGCTTTGGATTATGATTATATCTGGAGTACATATGAGATGCCTCTGGTTAAAGGAAGAATAACGAAGATGGGGCATGCCGTATGGAATGAGATTGATACCAAGGATAATAATGTCCATTGTCCCTTTACAGATGAAGAGGAAGTATTGAGTTTTGATCCTGTGGAAGAGTATGGTATACCTGAAAAGCAGGTAATTGCCGATGCTTTCAGGAAGCATTACCGAAGAGGGCAGGAAGGGTTATACCTGCATGCGGTGTTCCCCGGGGGCAGGTACAACTCGATATTCAGCGCATGCATAAGGACATTCGGGTGGGAAATGCTGTTGTCGTCAATAGCGTATGACTATGAAAGGTTCGATAGGGTCCTTGAAGGCTTTTACCTTATAACAAGGGCAGAGGTGGGAGCATGGATAGAAGCAGGGATAAAGGTCTACAATATGCATGATGATATCTGTTGGACTTCAGGGCCGGTGCTGCACCCGGACTGGTACAGAAAATACATTTTTCCCAGGTATAAACGCCTGTGGGAGCCGTTGAAGGAAGCGGGAATAAAGATCATATATACATCCGACGGGAATTACACAAAATTCATAGATGACATTGTCGAGGCAGGTGCAGACGGACTGGTAATGGAGCCTACGACGTCAATGGAGTATTTTTTGCACAAATACGGCAGAAACAAAGTGGCAATAGGAAATATGGACTGCAGGATACTTCAATTCGGGACCAGGGAAGATATTTATAATGAGGTTAAAAGGTGTGCGGACATAGGAAGGAGCTGTCCCGGATATTTCTTTAATGTGGGCAATCATATACCGAATGGAATCCCGATAGAACACATTGATTACTATTTTGAATGCTGTGATAATTTGGGAAAGAGATGAGGGGACTAATAGCAATGTCCGATGTTGTGAAAATTACAGGTATAAGAAGGAGTTTTAAAAAAAGTAGCAAATTTAGGAATAATTCAAGGTTATAAAACAGCGGTAGAAAACGGTCCACGGAGGATATATCAAATGCTGCAATTCAAACGGCTGGTTTATTGAATTTGACTAAAACGCGTGTAAAACTTTTATTGAGGGAATTTTGTGATACTTTATACCTTCATTATTTTGAGAACTGTCTCCAAATATAAATCAAAAAAGGAGGATTGAAAAATGGTAAATTTAGCATTGCTCAGTGCATGGCATGTTCATACGAAAAAGTTTGTAAAGACAGCATTGGAAACAGGAATGGCAGAGTTGAAAGTCGTATGGGATGATGATGAAGCAAGGGGAAACGCCTTTGCCAAGGAATTTGGGGTTCCTTTTGAAAAGGATCTGGACAAGGTGCTGAAAAGTAAAGATGTGGATGCAGTCATGGTGGAGTGTGCCACCACTAAGCATAGGGAGGTCATTATAAAAGCTGCCAACGCTAAAAAACATATTTTCTCGGATAAACCGCTGGCGCTTACCGTAAATGACTGTCTGGAAATAAAAAAGGCCGTCGAGGAAAATCAGGTAAAATTCGTAGTATCCTTGGAATCCAAAATCATAGGTGTATACCGCTATGCAAAACAGCTTGTGGATGAAGGAAAACTGGGCAGAGTGACTTCAGCTTACTTCAGACGTGCCCATCAGGCAGCACTGGATAAAAACATGCTTCCGGCATACTGGTTTGATGCTGCAGAGACCGGCGGGGGAGTTACTTTGGATTTGGGCTGCCATGGATTGTATCTTCTGCCTTGCTTTTGTGGAAAACCCAAAAAGGTTACCTGCCTTATGAATGAATTGTACGGCACCGGCAACGATGAAAATTCCACTACCGTGATTGAATTTGAAGGCGGGGCCATAGGCACTTCCCACACCTCTTTTGTATCCTATCGTATGGATAATATGCTGGAGATTGTTGGCACAGAGGGTATTTTAGTGATTTCCGGTTCGAATGAGTCAAATTTCAGAGTATTGTTGCAATCAAAAAATGTACAGGGGCACGAAAACCTAATACCGGTTCCTGGTGAAAACTTTCCTGCGTATGACGAAATTCCGAGCGCCCAGTTTGTGAAACTGGTATCATCGGATATGATTCAGAGTCTGGCAGACTTTAGCATTGATACTGCTATTACCATTACCCGTCTGATAGAGTGCGCATATGAATCTGCAAAAGAACAGAAGACTGTTTTGTATTAGTTAGAGTTGCAGGGACAGTTCCCAAAAACTATATGATTTATGATTAATCTTAGCTGATTTCTAATCGTGAAATGCTTCAATTCGCGGTTAGAAATCAGCTTCCATAATTTAGATATAAATTGTAAACTATGCAAACATTAAATTCATCTCAAACACTTGCATAACCTGATTATAGAGGTTTTGAACGAGTTGTGGCCTTCACTTTTGAAAACTGTTTTTCTAATGTAAACCTATGGTGATTTTCCGATAATTGTGTAAGATTTATTTTTATATCCTAAATTTAGGCAAATATGTAATTGACACCCTTCACTTATCGTGATAAAATTTAATTATTAAAATAATATTTTACATAGTGAAATTTATTGATATTAAATTAAGTTTTACTATATTTTTAGTTCGGTCTTCTTAATCGTGAAATGATTCAATTCGCGATTAGAAATCAGCTTCCTTAACAAAAGATATAAATCGTAAAATATGTAGTACCATTTCACATAATTTATTTCTAGAAAAAATTATGCTCTCAGCTAAGATTATCCAATATTGCAAGATAGCATTTGAAAAATGCGGTATGCTACTACTGCCAGTGATTCAAAAAATTGGCTGTATTATATCAAAAAGCATTTTAATTATGTGAGGTGGAAAAACATGAAAAAAAGTATTTCTTTACTCTGTGTGGTTCTGCTGACCCTGAGCATTCTGACAGGCTGTACATCCAATGCTCCCAACGCTCCTGCATCATCCTCGAACCCGCCTTCGGGAGCCGGCAGCCAATCAGGCAAACCGGATTCTTCTTCCAAACAGCCCACTAATCTATATTTTTACGCATGGACACTTGAGAATAACATGACCGAACTTATCAATCAGTTTAACAAAGATTATGAAGGAAAATACAAGCTGGTTTACAAGAAGTTGAATGATGCAGCTACAATGACCATCAACACAGCTCTTGCCTCCGGAGAGCAGATCGATGTCATGACCCAGGCAAATGCCTTTGACCTGAGAACCCGTGCGGATAGCGGCAATTATCTGCCGCTCAATGAGTTTTTTGACAAGATGGGCACCACCTATGCCAAGGTGTTCGGCAATGGGATTGAAGCCACCCAGAACATCAACGGCAAATACTATTCGATTCCTTACTGCAGAAACATCCAGATGGTTTACTTCAACAAGAAAATGTTCGATAAAGCGGGAGTAAAATATCCTGATCCCAACTGGACCTGGGAGGACTTCAGAGAGACCGCCAGGAAGTTGACCTCGGGCAGCGGCGCCAATAAGGTTTATGGCGCTATGGCAGACTTCGAGAATGAGTACTGGCGTGAGATTGCCATGCAGAAGCTTGGCGAATTCTGGTTTTACAACAAGGATTTCACCGCGACCAAGTTTGAAAATCCTGCTATAAAAGAGAGCCTCCAGTACTGGTATGATCTTGCCAGGGTCGACAAGTCCGTCGTTCCGCTGGATGAGTACAAAGCTTTGAAATATAATAACGACACTAATGGCATGATTGGCCTTTACCAGGGCAAATATGCTATGTTCATTGTACCGGTTTACGGCTGTCTCTATTTGGATGAGGGATACGGCAAAATTCCCGAGGGCACCGATATCGGCCTGACCAACATGCCTTCCCCTGCTGGAAGAAGCAAGCCTGTTACTACCCTCTACACATCCACTATGAGCATCCCTGCAAATACGAAAAACAAAGAAGGTGCCTGGACCCTGATGAAATACGTAGGTATCGACCGTGCGGATCTCTTTGCGGGACCTAAGGCAATGCACCCCGGTTACAGCTTTGCAAACAAGGAACAGGAACTTGCGTTCAACAAGATTATCTTTAAGCATCCCGGACTTGATATAGATATGAGCCTTAAGGTCATGGCCGTGGACAGAGATCTGGTAAGCGAGGACAATACCATTGTCCAGGGTCAGGCCGAGATCAATGAGCTTATTAAAGCCAACATATCAAGGGTATTCAACGGCGAAATGTCTGTCGACGATTGTATCAAGGATTTCAAGACCAAGGGAGATGCTGCTGTCGCTAAAATGCTGAAAAAGTGAAATAACCCGGGTATACCCGTTTGATTTTAACAGCAATAACTGTCAGCAAATGGCCGTTATTGCTGTTGTAAACCAAATAATCCGTGAAGGAAGTGATTGGTATTTCTACTACACTTATGACCCCAGTGGTAAAAAAACAACCCAAAGGTAAAGGGTTGAGTCTCGAATCCAGGGAGAATATTATCGGTTGGGCTTTCCTTTCATTGAATTTTGCCGGTTATATCGCGTTCAAGCTGATACCGATTCTGATTGCGCTGGTCCTGAGCTTTTGCGAATGGAACTTTGTTTCCGGCTGGTCCGGAATTAAGCTTGTGGGACTTGCGAACTATAAAAAGCTGTTTACCGATCCGGTGTTTCTTATCTCTATGAAAAATACCATCATCTATGCATTTGGAACGGTTCCGTTCGCCATCTTTCTTGCCTTGATTTTTGGTGTATTCCTTAATAGTCACGTGTATGGAAAGGGGATTCTCCGCCTGATATTCTATCTGCCGAACATATCGTCAATGGTTGCCATATCGGTTGTGTGGATGGTCCTGTTTCTGCCGTCATATGGCCCGATAAATGAGCTGCTGCGGTCAATAGGTATAGCCAATCCGCCAAAATGGCTCAACGGCTCAAGTACTTCGCTGCTTACCATCATGATGCTCGGTATCTGGCAGGTGCTGGGATATAATATCATAATTGTACTGGCGGGATTGCAGGGCATACCGGCCTCTCTTTACGAAGCAGCCGAAATCGACGGTGCAAATGCAAGGCAGAAATTCTTCAGGATCACCATTCCATCACTCTCCAGTACATTGTTCTTCCTGACTATGATTTCCTTTATAGGATCCTTCCAAGTGTTCACTCCGGTCCAGGTCATGACTGAAGGAGGCCCGGGCAATTCCTCATCGGTTATTGTATATTACATATATACAACTGCATTCAAGTATAACAATATCGGGTATGCCAGCAGCATGTCATGGGTCCTGTTCCTAATGGTCTTTACCTTTGCAACAGTAAGAATGCTTATTGCCAAACGAAACAATTGATATAGGAGGGAGTGAAATCAATGGGCAACAGCTATAAAAAAAATTTGGTAAAAATCCTGCTGACGATTTTTATGGCTGCTCTTTCTATTACCATGATTCTGCCGTTCGTGTGGATGCTTTCCGCTTCTTTCAAGCCGGATAACGAGGTTTTCGAGTTTCCGATAAGATGGATTCCGAAAACATTTACCTTTGCCAACTATGTCAAGGTATGGGTTTCAAGAAATTTTCCGTTCACCATCTTCTTTATGAATTCGGCCAAGGTTACCACTTTGGGTTTGATAGGTGAGGTTTTTACAAGTGCGCTTGCCGGTTATGCCTTTGCGAAAATCAAGTTCAAGGGGCGGGATGTAGCATTTCTCATTTATATTTCCACGCTGATTTTTCCCGCACAGATGATGCTGATTCCGCGTTTTGTCATGTTCAGGGAGATGGGAATTTACAACACCCACTGGGCATTGATTCTGCCAGGCATGTTTACCGCATTCGGCACCTTCATGCTCAAGCAGTATTTCAGTACCATCCCCGATGAGTTAAGTGATTCGGCCAGGATGGATGGGGCGAACCATTTCATGATCCTCACCCGCATTGTCATCCCGCTGTCCACAGCGGCTATAAGTGCGCTGATTATCTTCCAGTTTGTTTCGCTTTGGAACCAATATGAGGCACCGCTGGTATATCTGCGCGACAAGAAGCTGGCAACCATTCCGCTCGGACTCACCTACTTGAAGGATGAAAATGCAACCAGCTATGCCGCGACTATGGCGGCATCGGTGTGTTCACTGATGCCCATTTTTATTGTGTTCTTTGCGTTTCAGAAGCAATTCGTGCAGGGTATTGCAACCTCGGGCCTTAAGGAATAATATGCTAATCCGGCCTAACTGATTGAAAGTGAGCGTTCAAGGACTTGTAAAAAAGATATTTAAACAATGGAGGTCATTGCAATGAGTGAAAATACATTCATGGAAAGGGAAAGAGCTCTAAAAGTCAAAGGCGAGTACGACGTACTGGTGGCAGGAGGAGGTACTGCCGGTGTTGTTGCTGCGATTGCCGCAGCGAGGAATGGAGCCAATACTATTCTGGTGGAACGATATGGTTTTCTTGGAGGGACCATGATAAACGGAGCATGTTCACTGCACAGCTACTTTAACGTGTATAAGCCGTTTCCCGGTGTGGAAAGAAAACAGCTGGTCAAGGGCATACCTTCTGAAATAGTGGACCGCATGATTGAAGCGGGCGGATGCCTCGGGAATATTGAGCAGGTAAGGGGTTACGGATATGACACCGTAATAACGCCCATAGACCATGAAGTGTTTAAAGCAGTTATAGTCAAAATGATGGAGGAATCAGGTGTAAAACTGCTGCTGCATACTCTGATGGTGGACACAATCACTGAAGGCGATACGGTGAAGGGTATAATCATAGAGAGCAAATCAGGCAGGGAGGCAATTCTCGCTAAAACGGTCATTGACACGACTGGTGACGGGGATGTCGCATTCAGGGCCGGAGCTGAATGTATCGGAGAACTGCAGCCTTATAATGTCGGACTGTCATTTAGTATGGCCAATGTCAATATAGAAAAAGCTGCAGCTTTCTTTGAAGAGAATGGTGCGCTGACGCAGCTGGCATACGCAGACAAAGGGTCTGTAAAGGACAATATTGCAAGGTTTGTCGGGCAAATAGAAAATATCGATAAGTTCAAAGGCTATATGCAAAAGATAGGCATGATGCGTGCCTTGATGACATATTCACTGCACAGGGGTGATTTGACCTATATAAACAGCGTAGCTGTTTCACCATTGGCGGAGTTGACGGCTGAGGAAATGACAAGGGCGGAGGTTCAGGTAAGGCACCAGTTGAGCCAGATTGTAGAGTTTATAAAGACTCATATCCCGGGCTTTCAGGATGCATATGTAAGCTGGACCGGCAACCAGATAGGGATAAGACGTACCAGGGTCATAGACTGTGAATATGATATTACTGCAAACGATGTGGAAAACGGCAGTAGATTTGAGGATGAAATTGCCCTTTACGGCTTTCATGACATGGGGCCCAGACGTAATGTCAATAAGGGAGGTTACTATGGAATACCCTACAGGGCGCTTCTTCCCAAAAAGATTGAGAACCTGCTGGTTGCAGGCAGGATGATTACTTCCGACTGGACTGCCCATATGTCCACAAGAAATGTTGTATCATGCATGGCCCAGGGTCAGGCAGTTGGTACAGCTGCGGCGTTGTGCTCCAAGCTTGATATTTCTCCCGGAAAGCTCAATGTAAAAACCCTTCAGGAAACTTTGATTAAGGATGGGGTATACCTGGAGAAATAATCCATGGAAAGACCAGGGGAACAGATTGAAAAGTGCATGATAGTGTCAAAGCTTTGTTTCAAAAGAGTAGCACGCCAGATTCGGATTAGAGAATTTATATGCATAAAAGGGGTGAAAGATAAAGATGTTGAATGAAAGAGAAATTGCTGTTATAAATCAATGTGAAGGTAAAGGACCTTCAGTTTATGGTAGAGAGGCATTTTTCAAATCATTACAGGATAAGGGCTGTAATATAAAACTTATTAATTACTGGACTGAAGTGAATGACAAAAAGTGTGTTTTGATCGGTAAAACAGATAGCAGCCTGATACGGAGACTTCTGGAATGGAACGGTGTAGAGTATGTAAATGAACCCGAGGGTGTCCTGCTGCAATGGTGCAGTAATGGTGATGGAGAAACTCTCGTTATAGCAGGAACAGATGATGTGGGGCTTATGTACGCTCTCCTGGAGGTGGCAGGCAGAGTTTCGTCATATGGAATTCAAGGGTTAATAAATGTGAATAACGTTATTGAGCTCCCGGATAACAAAGTTAGAAGCGTCAGCCGTTTTGTTATGAGCCACCGTGATGATGATTGGTACTATTCGGAAGAATTCTGGAACTATTACTTCAAGAGGCTTGCAGGGTACAGATTCAATCGCTTTGTACTGATTCTGGGATTTGATACTCCTTATATGGCTCCTCCCTATCCTTTCCTGGTTGAAGTGCCGGGATATCCGAATGTGCGTGTGAAGGATTTAAGCGACAGCGTAAGGGAAAGGAATTTAAGCCAGCTTAGAAGGATAGGGCAGTTATGCAGGAAATACGGGCTGGAATACAATGTGGCTACCTGGCAGCAGACACCCTGGAACAACAACCAGAAGCTGATGGTGGAAGGATTGGCAAAGAATGAGGATGACCTGGGGGATTATTGTGCCACAGGGTTGAAGGTGCTGCTCAACAAGTGTCCGGAGATTGAGGTGCTGCAGCTGCGTGTCAATCATGAGGCCGGAGTGGGAGATCAAAACACCAATGAAGCCTTCTGGAAGAAGATGATTACAGCCGTTTCAGAGGTAGACCATAAAGTTAAGCTGGATTTAAGGGCTAAGGGGCTTACTGACGGAATGATACAGTTTGCCCTTGAAAAGGGACTTGAACTGACTGTTCCTACCAAGCACTGGTGTGAACACATTGCACTGCCCTATCATCTTTCGAAAATGAGGGAAGAGGAGCTTACTCAGCTTGGCAATCTTAATCACAGCCGCCGATACAGCTATGCAGATTTATTAAGGAAACCGCGCTTTTTTGACATGATATACCGACTGTGGAATTATGGCTCCAATACCTTGTTTCTCTGGGGCGACCCTGATTATGTAAGACGTTTCTCATACAGCTGCCGGTATGGAGGTGCCAAAGGCTTTGAAATTACTGCACCGCTTAGTTTGAAAGGTGGGCAGGCTACTATAGAAGGAGAGGCATGGCCTCTGTTTGACAATGTCGATTTCAGACACTATCAATGGGAGGATGAACGTTATTGGGCCTACTACATGTTCTTTGGACGTATCAGCTATTCTTCAAAAACACCGGAGGATGTATGGATAAGGGAATTTGAAACTCACTTTGGTGAAGCGGCTGCATACATGGAGCAGGCATACAGGTCTGCCAGCAAGATCCTTCCACTGATCACAGCATTTCATATGCCTGTACATCCTTCTCTGACCTATTGGCCGGAGTTATGCACAGGAGCGGCTCTTTTCAAAGAGCATAATTTCAATCCGAGGTATAATATCACATACCAGGATTCGGAACCCAGCGATTCAGGGCTATTCTATGGTATAAGCGAGTATGCAGGGGATGTCTTGAAAGGCAATGTTTCTTGCAGGTATACTCCGCTGCAGGTGAGATACTGGCTTTCCATATTCATTGAAGACATCCGCTCCGCAGTTGAAAAAGCGGAAACCTGTGAAACGCTGAAGGACAACAAGGAGTTTAAGGCAACAAGGAATGATTTTCTTATGCTTGCAGATTTGGCTGAATATCATGCCAATAAGATTACGGCTGCTTTAGAACTGTCTTTCTACCATAATACAAACATTGCCGGACATCTCGAAAAGTCCTGCAGGTTTGCAGTTGCCTCAAAGAAATGTTGGGAATCTCTTTGCGAACGGGGTAATGCCTATCATTTCAACCTCGAATTCGGGGTGGCGGGAGTTGGCAGGAGCAGGCACTGGAAGGATAGATTGGAGGAGCTTGAGAAAGACGTTGATAGACTGGAATCCTTATTAAAAGAAAAACGGATGACTGTACAAACAGACGAAAAAGAAATGCCTTTGAAACAATCAGGCTGTGAAGTGCTTGCCGGCAGCCTCCCATACTATGTAACCGATGTTCCGGAATGCTGGACCGCCGGGAAAGACCTCGTCATTAACACAAGGATAGGAGAATCCATGCGGCATCTTGGCGGATTAAAGATGCATTATCGTCATATGAACCAGCTGGAAGGCAAGTTTAAGGTTGTGGAGATGAAAAGGTCAGATGCAGGGTATACGGGGGTTATCAGCGGAGAATATTTGACTTTGGAATGGGATGTGATGATATACTTCTCCGGTGTTGATGAAAATAATAACGTAAGCATATACCCCGGCTTATATCATCCTCGGTTTTTAGCTCCTTATCATGTCGTCAAAATTGTTGAAAACAAATGCTGTACAGATTAGTGTCTATATACCAAAAGGAGGGTAATCCCCTCCTTTTAACCTTTGCATAGTTCATATTTCACATTCCCGGGTCAAAGATCGACTGGTCTACAATCACGTTGCTTATACTGGGAGGAGTGGCATCTGCAGTAATTGCTCCGGCAACCTGTGTAGCCTTGTTTCCCAAGGCATCAACAGCATCAATTCTATAAGTGTAAACTTCATCACTGAGGTAACTACTTTTAAATTGGAAGCAGTAAGTATATAATGGAATAATAGTGTCGTATCATATAAAATATGGAGAGTTCCACATATATGTATCGGAGGATAACTGAATGATTTACAGAGAGATTGGAAAGTCCGGAATGAAAGCTTCTGCAGTTTCCCTGGGCACATGGGCGGCAGGAGGAGATGCTGCCTGGGGAGGAAAAAATGATGAGATGGCAATAGAGGCCATCAAGGCAGGTATCGACAGCAGTATCAACCTGATCGATACTGCACCCTCTTATGGGTTTGGCCACAGTGAGCGGTTGGTTGGCAAGGCGATCAAGGGTAGACGCCAGGAGATTTTGCTTTCTACAAAATGCGGTCTTTGCTGGGATACCGACGAAGGGTCTCTGCTTCTTGAACGAGACGGCCGTAAAGTCTACCGCAATCTGTCCAGGAGAGCAATAAAGAAGGGAGCGGAGGAAAGTCTTAAAAATCTTGATACTGACTATATCGATATTTTCATTACACACTGGCAATCGGTAGAACCTTTTCTTGTGCCTGTCAGCGAAACCATGGAAGCCCTTCTGGAACTGAAAAAAGAGGGCAAGATAAGGGCTATCGGCATCTCAAATGTGACGCCTGAGCATGTGGAAGAATATTTGAAGTACGGCCGGGTTGACCTTATCCAGCAAAGATATTCCATGCTGAATAAAGTGGTGGTTGAAAGGGATCTCCTTCCCCTTTGTGAAAAGCACGGTATTACTCTTCAGGCTTACATGCCACTCGAACAGGGCTTGCTAACGGGGAAAATAACCATGGATTCTGTTCTGGAAGAATGGAATGTCAGAAACAGGACCTCCTGGTATCTGCCGGAAAACCGGATAAAAGTCATTACAATGCTGAATGGCTGGAAGGGGCTTTGCGAAAAGTACCGCTGTGAGATTTCCCAGCTGGTGATAGCATGGACCATAGCGCAGTCGGAAAGGGTGAATGCGCTTTGCGGCGGCAGGAAGGCGCATCATGTCATTGAAAATGCGAAAGCAGGGGATGTGGTGCTGGAGGGTTCCGATATTGAAAAGATGGACAGGGATATCGGGAGATTGGAATAGAAGGACGATTCTTAAAAATTGAGCCTAATTTGCTAAAACCTGCGTATAAACTTAAATACGCAGGTTTTGCATAACTTGATACATTAATGATTTCGAGAACTGTCTCCCCATATTCATGTAACGGGTTACATAGCTTGCAATTTATACCCAAGTTAAGGAAGCCGATTTCTAATCACAGATTTAAGCGTTTTACGGTTTGTGAACTTAGAAATCATCTGAGATTATTCATAAATCATTTAGCAGATATTAACAATATTGTGTTGTAAAAAACGAAGGCATGACTTATAATGTAATCAATTACATTGATTTATATCTGCCTAGAAATAACATTATTTGGAGGTGTCTTATGTTTTATATTGGTATTGACCTTGGGGGTACAAACATTGCAGTTGGTCTCGTCGATGATAATGGCGCAATAGTCCGGAAGGGCAGTGTTCCGACTTTGAGTGAAAGGCCATATGGTGAGATTATAAAGGATATGGCCATGCTTACCTTGAAAATTATCAAAGAATCGGGTCTTGATATAAAAGATGTAAGTTATATAGGCATTGGAAGTCCGGGAATTCCGAACAATGAGGAAGGGACCATAGTAAGGAACTATAACCTGAATTTTATGAACACTCCT
>CALMWN010000410.1 GCA_937873555.1 uncultured Clostridia bacterium | reverse complement strand
TTTTTATAAAAGTATTATATAATGTGTCTATGTTTAAGTTTTTTACCAAATGTGTGTTAACGCAAGTATATTAAAGTCCCTGGTATTCATGGGCATATTTGGTTTTATGGAGATTGATCCCGTCAGACATCTGTTTGATGGGTTTTTTATTTGCAAAAAAGCCGCAAGTTCTTTGAGCCTGCGGCTTTTTATATTTGGTTTGTGGTGCCGGTTATTATCTTTATTTCGATGATAAGGGCAGTTATATAGCAATATATGGCTGCCTGAGTCACCGAAAGGAGGTGAACGGTATGTTGTCTTTGGTGTTGTCCGCATTAGCGAAAATTGTTGGGATAGCTGCAGGGCTTGTTGCTTTGTACAGCTTCTTCTCACAAAGAGTACGCAGATGTCGGAAAAACAAAAGACGGCTATCCCGAAATAGCCGCCCCTAACCAGAAAAACAGGATTGGTGCTGAAAAGCATCTTTCCTGTTTTTTATTATATCATATTTTCAATTTTTTTCAAAGGAGGGTGATTTGATTATGCACGTTAAGACGGAACCAAAAGGGGACACAACAGAGGAGAAGCTGAAGGATCTTTCGCAGATGCTAACAAAAAGGACCTTTTGTCCAGGAGAATATTTTGAAGTGGGAGAGCTTCTACTGATTAATATCTCTACGTCCGAGAATGGAGCTCAAGAGTATGAAGTATGGAAGAAATTCAGTAATACTTTTTACAGGTTTGAGAGACTTACAGTATCTTGGATGGACTTGGATAGACTGGAATATTTACTACTGGTATACAACGAGGATAAATTTGATTTTAATAAGCTTGGAAAATACTGCGAAGGCATAGGCATATTAAAAGAAATGCCTATGAAGCAGTGGGAGGAAAAGAAAATAATAATCAAAAAAATTTTAGATGAATACTAAGGAGTGGTGATGAATGTACGCATTAGCGGAGAAACCAGCTTTAATACCTTCTGAGGCAGTGAAAAAAACTGTTGCTGCGCTTCTTGACAGCGCCAGGCCTTGCCATGAATATTATGAATCAGGGAATCTTCTTTTCACATGCAACTTAAGCCCTGTAAATGTCATGGAATACGAAGTCTGGAAATTGTTCGGAAGTAATTATTACAAAGTCGGTATCATTTCCTGCAGAGTGGGTGAGGAAGACGTTTTGCATGAGAAAATTGCCGAGTACTGTAATATGGACTTCAACAATTTTAATGTCTATACTGTCCCAGGGCTGAAAATCATGCCCGTGGACTTTTGGATTATCAAAAAGATTGCTTCAAGATTTGCTTCAAGACTAAAATTTTCAAGCGCAATCTGAAAGTTATTAATGGTTTAATTTTGTAATCAAAGGGAGGTTGATTTAATTATGGGTGAAATCGTAAGACACCCGACAAGTGGGGAAGAAATTAAAATTGGTGTCATTGATGAATGCTTTTTTAGCCGGGAAGATCTCTTGAAAATTAAGGAGCTCGGTTATAAAGGGTATTATGACGGGGAATATGATGACAGTCTTGAAAGGATGCTCAATAATCCTGATACTATCTATTCGTTTGATAAGAAATACGCGGGTATTACTGACATTATTTTCAATGTTCCCATCCCCATAGAGTCGAGAACGGGTTTTGGTACAACTGAATATAGCAAGCATACGCTTCCTACTTATCCGGGCATACAACATGAACCGGTTTTTTTGTACCATAACGGCATATACAACTACAAGGTTGAGTGCCAGGAAAAGAATAAGACCATAATCCATGCCAAAGCAATTGGAGAGCAATGGGTTAATGACCGACGGTGCACACTTTTTAAATGTAACTGCTGCCATTATGCCAGATTTGGGGTGGATCATACCACGGCTATGTTGCTGCGAAACTTGTATCCTCAGTACAGTGAAGTCCTGAATTCTTATGGGGACAAGCCTTTTATAGAGAAAAGCTTGATAGTGGGCGAGCATTATAAGGACCTTGATTTGTGCGAGACGTTAGAAATCTTGGCAATGGATTTTATCGAGTCGGATTTTGTCAGCCTACTCGGAAAAATTTATGACGATACCTTCCAGCTTTGCGAAAAAGCAATTTTAAGCCGGGGGTATCCGACGATACATAATTTCTATTACAAAAGCACTAAGGGGTTTCTTGATGCAGCCAAATTCAGCGCCTGCAAAGACTGCGGTGGTGAAATGTCCAATGATGAGAGCCAAAGGAATCTTGGATATTGCGATGCCTGCATTGAAAACTATGAATTAGTCAATACAAAGGTTTCAGCAGTTAAGGAGCAGTTTGCTAATTGCTGAAAAAGACACACACAGGGGGATAAATAAAGTTATTTATCCCCCTGTGTATTTATACCAATTATCAGTGCAAATGGGGGTATTTTGATGTTGAGCAGCGAGGCTATGAATTTTATAAGGAATGTGACTTATGAAAACATCTCAAAGGCGATAAATATGGCTATTGAGAGAAAGGATTTTACTGTAATCAGTTTACTTAATGAGCTGGTTGAGTACTATTCCGCAAATTATGGATACTTGAATGAATCCCTGAAGGGTGATTTGTCACTCCTATATGGTATGAAGATGAAAGCGGGTACTGAAAAAGAGGCAACTATCCATGAATTGAAATGTGTTGCCTACACTCCTTTTTATGATTCTACCTGGGATATCAGAGTCAGCTTCGGGGACAGTGACAAGATATATTCCATATTTTTGTATTACCATAGTGTTAGTGAAATGGAGATGAGGAAGCTTATTATGAAATGCGGCAGTATTGATGATATCAGGATTCTGGACAGAAAAGGGAATATCATCATGGACTAAAGCCTAATTTGGTTAAAGGGAGGATGTTTATTTATGGATGCGTATCAAATACAAGAAGCAGCAAAAACATGGAGGTATTTAAACGGTTATTCGGGTGATGGAGCTGGTATTAAAGGTTATAAGGTTTCATACCAGCAGCATAAAGGCAACTTAATCGTCAAGTATACCACTATCAGGATGGAGATGGATCCTGTCACGGGTACCGAACTTCCTGTAGTACATGGCTATATGTTTACAGTAGAACTTGATGAGAGATTGGACCTGTACAATGTAGTGATTGCTGAATATAAGCAATGCGAAACATTAAGGGAAATAAGGCTTGATGGGCTTTATTGGGAGGATCTTGTAGCAGGTAAACTTTTAAAGTCTCTGCTTGGGGAGCCAATCAATAAAGACATAAAATGCGAGTGCAAAAAGTAATTGCAGCAAGTATGACCATATGCACGGTATGAAGCCAAAAACATGCCTTTCGTAAAATTATAAACAACTAAGTAAATAGACGAAAAGGGGATATTGATAATGTATTATTCAGCTATTACTAAAACGAGCAATGAGGACTATCCTGGCAAGATATGTGGAGTTGTATATACGAAGGGGTGCAACTTAAATTGCGCTTATTGCTTCAGTAAGGAAACCTTAGGCACTCAACTTATATCTCAGGACGAGGTTTTCAGCTTCCTTAAGTCTAGGATTGGAAAGCTTGATGCTATATGTATTAGCGGCGGTGAACCAACTATTTATAAAGACCTTTACACTTTTGTAATAAGGCTTAAAATGCTGGGCTTTATGGTAAAACTGGACACAAATGGTACCAATCCGGAAGTTCTTGAAGAAGTCCTCCCGGTTCTGGACTACGTGGCTATGGACATCAAGGCGCCCATTCACAGGTATGAGGAGATTGTCGGCTGCAGTGTGGATACCAGAAAGATAGAAAAATCAATCAAGCTCATATCTGAAAGTGGTGTAGACCATGAATTCCGTACTACTCTTGTTCCAGGACTGACAGGGGAAGACATACATGAGATCAGTAAGTCGGTAGCCGGTTGCAGAAAGTTTGTTATCCAGCTGCACAGGGAGGAAGCCGAACCGCAGTCAAAGGAATCAGTGTTTGCAATCATGGAAGAGCTCAGACGAAATCCGGAATGCGAATACTGCGCTAGAGGCCTATGATTAATCAAATTATAAGGAGGATGAGTTTAGTGAGGGATGAAAAATTATTAGTTTATATCTATGATAGTAATGGTAATCGTGCACCGGCATTGGTGATTGAGAAAAATCCGGAACAAATTGCAGGGATAATACAGGCTACCCAATATGTGCCTGAAATAACTATTACTACAGAACTCGACCAATTCTTTTTGAATACTTCGTATGGATTCGTATTCAAGTGTACAGATCAGGAGTATCTGCAAGAGGTGTTATTACCTGTATTGATACCTATTCAGCTTGAAGAATCTTCAGTACCGGAACTTAAGATAGACTGGAGATTTTGGGCCGAAGATGATGAGAGTGAAGATTCAGATGCAGAGGTTAAGGTAGAGGTTGATGTCGAGGAGTGCAAGAAATACCTGAAGGAGAACTTCGGAGTTGAGGTATGAAGATATAGGCTTGTAATTCTTTTAACATTATTTGTATATATTAAAGTAATGTCCACAAATAATGCTAAATACACAACATGAAGGAGGATTATATATGGACGCTGAGAAATTGCCAGATTGGTATTGGCAAGGTGTAGATGCCCGTTGTGAGCTATATGAAGATATGCCGGAGTATGGTGGCAGAATTGATAATTCATGAGCGGTAGTATAATTAATTATAGAGATATCTATTTGAAGCAGGTATAAGTTTAATCCAAAGTTAATTTCAAATAATATATGTGTTTGCTTGCAGGTAGGGGGAGAGGTCGATTATGACTTCTACTCCCTACCTTTTTTGTTGAAAAAATTTTCTAGTTATAGTATAATCACTATATTAATTGTTTTTTACTAAATGGTATTTCAATACCTTTATATTTAAAGTCCCTGGGATTCATGGGCAGATAGATTAAATAGGATATAACCGTTAACATTCGTTAGCGGTTTTTTTGTTGCAATAATTCAATAGAATAACGATTCAAAACATTTTGTAGAGAGGAGGGGTATAAGTGAAAGTAGGAACCAGGAGCTTACTGATTGGTGTACATCAGTTTATTTGGCACCCAATAACGGTTTATATGGCATGGAAATGGCTTTATGGAAGACCGAGTTTTAAAGAACTGATATGTATAATCATTCATGACTGGGGCTATTGGGGTTCGCCGGATATGGATGGGAAGGTTGGAAGTAATCATCCTGAAAAAGCTGCGCTGATGGCTAATAAGTGGTTTGGCTGTGAATATTTCTACCTTTGCTTGTACCATAGTAGAAATTATGCCAAACGTCATCTGGTAAAGCCAAGCAAACTATGTTATGCTGACAAATTGTCCATTATGTATGAGCTTAAATGGTTTTACTTGCTGAGGGCGAAATTAAGTGGGGAATTGAAGCTATACAGGTATGAATCTGCGGATCTGGGCCAATTATCGCTTGAGAAAAGCGACGAGGAATGGTTTGATTGGATTCAGCCCTGGTACGCAGAAATAGGAGCAAGGCAGAAGGAAGAGTGTTTTTAGCAGTATTCTGTGAAATTAAATTATAAGGAGGATGAGTTGAATGAAAATTAATAATCTGGAGCAGATGAAAAAGGCTCTAAGAAAAGGTGTGACTTTTAAAGTCATAGACCATCAAAAACCTCAATGTGTTGGTCAAATACGGGAGGTTACCATTACCAAGAAAGTTGGAGTCTATACTGCAATTTTTGAAGACAAAGATAATGAGTTTTCCAAGGCAAATGGAGGCAAGGGAAACTGGTTGTCTTTTGACAGGGCCAGTCACTACATATTTGATAATAATAGTATCAAATGGTACGCAAAGCCTGTCGGGAATGCAGACAATAGATTGATTATGGAATTTCGCCTTTTGATAACCGGTGTCACATCTCCGAAGAAAATTTGGGATGTACTGAAAGAAGGGGAAGAGATCCTGTTGGATTCTACACAACTTGATGAATTTGAGACTTGTATAAAAACATTTCCAGAAAGTGATCAGGTTATGTATTTCTCTAAATTCAGGAGCTTACGCTTAGAAAGCTTTTATTATGGGAAGCAGAAAGATAATTTTATTTGTTCATTAAACCCTATAAAAGAACCTCTATTGGTTTAAGGAGTTGATAATATGTTTCTATCTCCACAACAGTATCCGGTTTATTTCATAACCATGTTTCTAGCAACATGGTTTTTTCTTGCTATTCTTGAAAGTAAAGGTTTATTAAAATAAAGGGTTAGGGGTTAGCCCGAACGCAGCTTATATGTAGCAAATTCCTTCCTCCTTTGATATCTTATAAGACCACTTAATATGAGGGCGTGACGATGCCGGTGGGTTTCTTATCTAAGATTAAAGAACAAAGGAGGACGTTGTATGAAGGAGCAACTTGTATGGCTTATTTATTTACTACCTTCTGTAGTAAGCTTTTTATTGTATACAACAAGAGAAGTTATCGCGAAGATAATATCCGGAGTTGTATCCAATATTGTACTACATAAAATTCAGCGAAAAACGGAAGTACCAGAGGCAGAGAACGCGGATTCCTACATAATGATAAAGACATCAAAAGAAAAAGATGAATCGTTTTCTGTAAAAGTAAAATGCGGTAAAAAGCTCCGACGCGCTTCTTGCCGCATATACATTAAATAATTATCAACTAAACCCAAGGCATCGTTTGCCCTCAATTAAATTTTACCAAATATTTTATAAATATTCAATAAAAATCTAAGTATTAAATACTTTCTAAAGCAGCTGCGAAGATCTGTCTTCGTGGCTGCTTTTTTGTTGCAACAAAATAAAACTATTCGATTATTATCTATATAATAAGTATTTTCCCTCGGGCTACGAATCATGTCGGATGACACAAACATATCAACATTCAGGACACAATGCTATCAACATTGATTAATTCAATGTGCAACTATGCGCCCAGGACACAAAGATATCAACGATCGGTTACAATGTTGCGAACTTTGTGTCCTAAAAATATAATGTTGATAACTTTCTGTCATGGAATCCGGGACACAAACATATCAACATTGGCTGTAAAACCCGCTAAACATCGATATTGCATTGTTGAATCTTTGTGTAAATGTACAAATCAAGCGATCCTGGAAATATTTTGCATCTGTATATCAATTCGTATAAAATGTGCATATTATATTTATGTATCTTTTAAGTGCCTTGAAGTTGGGTTTAAGTTGTGTTAGAATTGGAGGTGAGGAGTGATGTTTATGATTACATCTGTTGAAAAAGAACATTTTCTTGAGAATGTTGACTATTATACTGATACTTTTTATAAGAATTCGGACGGAAAGTTATTTGTAAAGATCCTGTCTAATTTTGTACATTTAACTTACCCTGGGACGAAGATAGCTTTGGATGAAAGAATGTTTACTGACAAAAACATGTTTAAGGTTAATATGCATACGATTCTTAAGGCGATGCTTGATTTACAGACCAGGGCTATTGTGAAGACTTATACTACAGGAGAGCTTGCAAAGTTTTTCGGTGTATCTATAATGACAATTAATAATTGGATTGATAATAAGCGGTTTATTGGAACTGAAAGAACAGCAAAAAATCAGAAAATAAAGATTTCAGATAATGTGCTTTGGGTATCCGCAACTACGGAACTTATTCCAATAAGGGCTGTTGTTGAATCTTGGAAATCGGAACAATTGAAGTATGTAAATCAGTCTTTGGAAGAAGAAGCAGCTGCATTTAAGCAAACAATAAAGTTTTTTGAGGAAAAGTACAATGGAAAATATGAAGACACTCTTATGAAAATATATATTAAAAATTCTGAGCAAAAACGTGATGAAGAAGAATGGAAGTATCTATTGGAAAGAGTGAAGAATGACTAATTTGCCGCCTTCGAATTTCACTCTTATTAGTGCGAGATTTAAGGATATTATCCAGAACGAAAAAGACTTTGATAAGACTGGATTACCTTCTAGTTATTCTATAAGAAGAAAAACGTATACTTTGATTGATGGTTCCAAATTTTACATTACGGAATATATTAAAGACGGCAAAATTGATATATACTTCTATGATTTGTTTCGCTGTAACGGAGCTGAGGATCATATAAGGTTTCATAGCGAATCGCATCCGGATAAAAAAGATCAGACAGTCACGGAACCCTTTCATGTACATAATCAAGAAGTTAATAACCCTAACAAAAAACGACTGCCTAATTATGAAGTCCGAGAGTTAATTCAAATTTTTGAGTGGCTCAGATTTACGTTTATATATAATAAGTTGATATAAAGTGCAACATTTTAACATCCAACCATTGTATCATTATTTATAACAAGTGTAGATAAGTATCAGCATGCTGGTACTACTCCAACAAGGTTAAATTTCAATCCATTTTCTGTTATAATATTTAACATAAATTAAGGCTGTAGGGTAGGTGAAACGATGGAATTGTTTACCAATTCAATAGATAAAGAAGATTATCTCATAAATACTTTATTGAATTATAGTAACTGCCCGCGTGTATCAATTGCAGCCCCATTTTTCACCGAAAATGAATTTCTCAATAAGTTGATTGATAATAACAGTAAAATAAGATTGGTTGTACGATTATGCATTGCTACATCATATTTTGCATTGGAAAAGATAATTAATAATCCAAATATCACAATAAAATTTTTTACAGAGCAGAATTTTCATTCTAAAATTTTTGTGTTTGATGAATTATATATAATAGTAGGATCGAGTAATTTTACGAATGGAGGTCTAAAAAATAACCGTGAAATTAATTTTGGAATACCCTATGATGACACTTGCTTTGATGATCTAAATAAATTATACGAAGAATATTGGAGAGCTGCCACAACATTAACAAAGGAAAGATTAGATAGGTTTAAAGAAATAATAAATCATAATCAGGGTAATAAAATTGATTCAACCGTCTCTCAGGATTTAGAAGATCAAGTATTTAAAAAAACACCAATGGAAAAAGCTAGAGAAGTTAGAAAAAATAATAAAGGTTCATGGAGCCCGACAGATGAGCAGAAAAAGAAAATATCGGATGCTAATAAAGGAAAAGTAATATCTCCAGAACATTTAAAGTTGATGAATGAATCTGCAAAACTTCATTTGTCGAAACCTGTAGTGTGCCTAAATACAGGGGTAAGATACAATTCTATGTTAGAGGCCGCTGAACAGTATTATTATTCAAAGCGCAGCTATGGATACATTAGTGATGTATGTAAGGGGAAAAAAGAGCATTACAAAAGAGACATATGGCGGTTCGAGGATGATTACTTAAAGCTGTCCAAAAATGAAATTCAAGCCCAAATCGATGAGTTAAACAAGGAATCTGAGGTTAAGGAGAAATATAAGGAAAAAACAAAACTACTCTTTAGGGATAAAATATATGACTCTATGGCTGATCTCGGTAAATTTCTAACAAGTAATACAAGCCATTATGATTTTCGTTCCATATCCGCACTAATAAATCAGTATCGTAAGTTGAATTGCTCCTTTTTCAAGATTAATACGGAATTAGGTACTGAGTACGTCTATTTTGCAGACTATTATCAAATATTTAAAAACGGACAGTTAATTGAAGAAGAACCAGTTGAAAACACTATTCACGCGGTTAAAGCAAATTGTGAAAAAGTATTTGATATAGAACTTGGTGATATGAAAATAGTTGATGCTCTTACTTCAAAACAACTAATATTCTGTAAATATGAAGGCAAGTATTATAGGTCTATGGCAAGTATTAAGAATCAATGTTTTGATAGAGAACTTAGTAAAAAGGAGCTATTAAGATTAATAAAAAATAATGATTATCAACTGCTCTGGAAAGCAACCGAGGTAGACATAATTTTATCAAGCAAAAAAACGTATTATATAAAAAATAATACTATATTTAAAAACAAAAATGATTATATCGACAGAAATGTTACCGAGATAAAAAAAGATGATATGTTAATCGAATTAGGGATTGATTGGTAAGTTCGATATATCTAGTGTTTTCGGGTAAATAAATATCTACTACGCAAAGAGCGTTTTTAGTCTCTCTGATTATACCTAAACTGTATTAGGTATAATCAGAGGGAAGATAATATTAAAAATTATAGCATTCTAAAGAAACAAAACTACCTTCATTTGTGAAGTAGAATTGCCATGATATTTATTATTTAACATACGTTCATACAATTAATTATATCGTTTACTTATATGAAAAAGCACATAATTATTCAAAAAATATTTTTTTACTTATGAGCTCTCTTATTACGGATATCTAATTCATAATTCATGCCAAAGGGTTACTGTTAATCAGATCTCTCTTTTCCTTATCCCTTATATGCGTATACACCTGAGTTGTTGAAATATCCTCATGACCAAGAAGTTCCTGTAGGGCCCGGAGGTCTTTATTGCCATGCAGATACATTAGAGTTGCTGCAGTGTGACGAAGTTTATGGGTTGAATATTTTTTCACATCCAGGCCGGCAGCGGCAATATATTTCTTGACCATATACTGTACTGTTTTTTTACTGATTCTTTGTAGCCTTTCACTAAGAAATAGTGCATCCTTATCTTGCGTGCTTTTGGGACGTACTCTTTTATAAGAATCTATTGCCCTGGTACATGATGCTGAAAGAGGTATTTTTCTCTCCTTGTCTCCCTTCCCTATTACTGTTAAAACATTGTTCTGGATATGGCTCAAATTAATTCCTACCAATTCAGACAATCGCAAGGCACATACTAAAAACAATGTTATTATTGCATAGTCCCTTTGATGGTGCTCACCTTTTATTACACTCAGAAGCTTGATGCTCTCTTCGTCGGTCAGGTATTTTACTTCCCTCTTATCTAACTTTATGTGGCTTTCCTTCCGTGTAGGATTTCGGGTTATCAACTCTGCAGTTATTTCCAAATAATTAAAGAATGATTTCAAACAGGCCAGACGCTTTGATTTTGTTCTTTTAGCAGGAGCTCTGTCAGCATCGTTAGTAATTGATTTTTTATTGGCTTTCGGATTATCTTGTTTTAAAGGTTTTATATATGCTAAATATTCTGTAAGCTCGGTTGTTTTTAAGTTTTCCAAGTCTTTCAATTGAATGTCAAGGATGTCTATGTTATCAAGTCCGGATTCTGAAGGCAGATGACTTTTATTCTTTTTATAAAGCCTCAAAAACAGCCGTAATTCATAAAAGTAATCCTCAACGGTTTTCAAAGAAGCTCCTTTTTTAACTTGAATGTGTCTTAGAAATTCCTGCACATATACAGGAATTTCCTTTAATAATAGCTGGTTCATTATTGACTCCTTGATAATTAATGATTTAATTAACTATTATATGAGGGTTGTTAGTTTAATTTTACAGATATTGCGTCATATAGTTTGGGGTTTTCTTCTCGATCTGTATATTCTTCACTATTTCCATTTAATATAGTTATTTTCCCTATTATTTTCTTTTCATTATAATAAACTAAATAATATTTTTCGTTCAAAGTAACCTTGCATTTCATTTTTTCAACTCCATCTCTAAAGCATTTTGGTACTTATCCTGGTACTTATTTCTTTAGCATCTGCTCCATTTATGGAACTGTTTAAAAGATATTTATTTGACTCCGCCTCTTTTATTAGTTGTCCACCGTAAATTAAGAGGATTATATATTATGTTTGTAAACCTTCAACATTATTCCTTCATCAACAAAGACATAGCCCGTTTTGTACCTGAGAGCATAGAAAATGTATCCAATGTCACCCTCACAGGATATTATTAAAAGCAAAAAGGATGCCAGCCCAATATAGAACCATAAGCTTAGGTTTAAAATGTAGAATATAAACATTGTACTTAAGAATAATATTCCCAATACAATCAACGGAGTAGCTGCAATAATGACAACTTGAAACCATAATATGGGAGCTAGCGGAGTACACGTGGCGTTAACCTTTAAAAAATCACATTTGCATTTCACTCCAATAATGTAGCCGCCATACTTATGTAAATATTCATGTGGAAATCTGGTAAGCACGAAAACAACAAAGAGGATCGGCCAGAAAATTTCATTAAATAAATATTCCATCGGTATAAAAATGAATAACAGTAAAAATGGCAATAATTGAGCTGTAAAGCCTATAAGATTAAGCTTAAATTTATACTCTTTAAAAAAAATATAATATTGCAAGTCGAAAGAATTGAAATATTTATTCAAATTCATTACCCCTTTTTAAATTAATAGGATTGCTTCCTTTTCTATTAGCTATATATTTCGTACGTTTTTAATACATGTGAATTGAATTATAAAGTGGCCACGTTTTGAACCATAAGTTAGCCGAAAAAGGTACCTTTGAACCTATTTTCAAGAGATAGAATATTGCATTTTGAAGCATATATTTGCCAAGATTAATTTTTTGAAGCATAAGCTTGCCAGAATTTTTTATCTGTGATAAATTTTTTTCTATAAATATTATAACATTTTCTAAAAATATATCAAAATATAAGTAATACCTGAGTTATAATAGAGTTGATATTACTCTAAATAGAATTACTTTTCAATTTTAGGCTCAAGAGATAATTCAGCCATTATTTCTCTCCAAACTTTTAATGATTCAAATTCATAAAATACAAGTGGTGATTTAGATATATAATCACTTATTCTTAAAATGTTTGGATATAATCCATCATTAGTTATTTGAATTACAGCAGCTTTTATTTCTTTATAAAACTGTTCTTGTCTTTTTGTCTTTTCCAACTTTCTATATTCAAACCTTTTTTTTGATATTTGCCTAGACAGATCTGGCAATCTTTTTTGTATTGTCCTAACAGATATACCAAGCCTTTTTGCGACTGCAGTTAAGGGTGGCGGTGGTATCTCATTGCTATCTAAAATATTTTGCAAATCTGTACGTAATTTGTTTTCATCAATTATAGCTTTTTTAAAATCTCGCCTTTTATAATCCACATTCTGATTTTCAATATGAAACACACATTCCGATTCTTTTGTCAGTATCCCGTATTTTAATAAATCTAATAAAGATATTTGCATTCTATAACATATTATTAATAAAGCTTCTATGTTTGGTATCCACCTACCTTCACACCAAAATCTTATACTGGCTATAGGTATATTGAAAAATTCTGAAATATTTGGAATAGAATCATTAAAATACTTATTCTTTAATATATTTAAAGCTATCATAATATTCTCGCGTCTGGGTAAAGATTTCAATTTATTCGTTTCTGATATTATCTTACCAATTTGATCTGCAGCCCAAACTTGGAAATCTAAATTAATCATCACTTCTTCATCTCTTTTTAGATCAGCAAAATCATTTCCTAACCAACGATGACATTTATTGCAGTATCCCGGTCTCGAACAAGTATCTAAATTATATTGAACCTTTCCGCAATCATGATATGTACAGTTAAATTGAAGTTTTGTTTTATGTACTGGGCAAATAGTTAGAGAACTAAAAGACCATAATAATAGATCATAAATTTCAATGTTATTTTTTTTTAAATATTCATAACAAAATGGGCAATAGCCCTTCATTCTTCTAATAAGGTTGTGTTGAGGTAAAACACTACTCCAAGGTACTAAAGTTAGACTTGATAAATTATTTTTACACACTTGATTACTAAATGCTGTTAAAAAAATATTTGATTTACTACTAACACCATTTAAAGCAGTACTATTATTTCTATAAAATGAATTCAAATGCGGAATATTGAAAGAACTATTATTTCCCCTCTCCTCTTTTATTAGGCACTGTAACAGACTACTTACAGTAATTTTATGTGTGATAGCTAGTCTGTTAATGTAGCTCGTAAAGTTCTCTACATTAGGTGTTCCAACTCCAATTGGATCCAATGAGTAAAACCTGCTTCTTTTTGAAAAATTCGGAAGCTCTAAGTCAAGATCCTGAAAAGATATATATTTATTATTTTGCTTTCTCCAATTGTCCAACTTCATCACGCATCGGTTTTCGCTGACCTACATTATGTTTTTTCTTATTTTTCCCTACACTTTTACCACATTTGTCGATATTTGTAGTTTTTTCACCATTCGAAGAATTTATACCAAGTATTTTATGCAGATTTATCTTTTTTTCTTCATTATCTTCTAGAGTAGATTCACCTTCAATTGCTTCAATAGCCATCTTCTCGGCTTTAGAAAGAGAAAGTGAGTGTTTTTTTAGCAATTCAAAATCTATTGATTTATAACCTTCATGTAAGGCTTCATTAAGGCACCTCTCCAACCAATTTTTCAGAATACCTACACATCCTATTGTTCTCTCATAAATGAAATCCCAATACTTAATAAGGTTACTTTCTTTTTCTAGAGGCATATGGCTCTCAAATGTTTTTAATACACTATTGAATATATATAGGTCATCATTGCTATCAGCTTTATACCGGGGAAAGTGTATATCAATAGTTCTACGGCTTAATTGCCCGCTTAAGTTGACAAAAGGCAGCAGCTCATATGTCCCAATTAAAACATGGATAACATTTGTCATATTTGATAAGGATTTTATTGTATCAAGTTGGTCCTGATATCTTCTACCACTAGCCATTTTTGTAAAATGTTGTGCCTCATCAATAAGAAATGTAACTGTCCTTCTATAATGAAAAGCACTTTCCAAGGATTTCCTCAATTCCATAGCAGTTGTTTTTTTACTTGTAAGTGCATATTTACTTTTAAAATTAGATTTTAAAAAAAGCTGATCATAATCAATTTTTTTGTCAATCATTGGTTCATTTAATTCTTGAAGTGCTCTTTTATAATAATCTATCCAGCTAAACTTTCCTGAGTCAGGTGAAACGATTTCCATTCCCACTATCGGAATGAAACTTTTATCATTTTCCATTTCTGATAGCATTTCCTGAATAACAATTTTCTCGACCTTCTTTCTTAATGTGGTTTTCCCGACACCAGTCGGTCCAATTACCATAAAAATTGAATATCCTTCCGGGTTTTTAATCGTATCTAATACCTGTTTTGTAGACTTCACTAGTAAGGGGTGAGCTACAGTAAATTCGTGAAAATATTTTGCTCTGTTCTCAATTGGTTGTTCCAATAAACATATGGGGAAGCCACTATTCTTTGTCATCAGTAAACTCCATAAACACTTAAGTTTTTAATATTAGCATTTTCTTCAAAACAAATATCTTTTTCTATGTTTTCCTTGGATTCTTCGCATTGATTTCCAATGTTGTTAAATACCTGTTTTGCTTCAAAATCCTTTAGCCTTTGCATTTGAATAGCTTCAATTTCTTCATTTTCCCTGATGAATTTAGCAATTTTTTTTGCAGTAATACTTACTTTCATAGATGAATTTTTCTTCTGTTTTCTAATCTCTTCAGTAATCATCTGCAACTCTTTTTCTGTCCTTCCCTTGAGTATTGAATAGTATTCTGAAATACATTTTACCCAGTTCCCTTTTATATAAGCATATGCTATTCCAATATCATAAGGATCATAACGAATTGGAACCTGTTTATTCTCAACTCCCGGATCTTTCATCAGATCCGACCAATAGTATAAACAATTTATTCTAACTCCCTGTCCAACCTGGACTTTAGCACAACCTTTTCCCGTGGTCGCCAGGGAGATTATCTTAAAGATATCATCAAATGGAACAAACCTCTTGGGTCGACTCCCCGATGTTGTCATACCTAATTGAAAAGCATCTCGTGGTTTTTGTCCCAAAGCCGGATGTTCAATTGTATCATATACCTCATAGGCCCAAATACAGAGCCTTTCATGCAAAAGATTCAAAGTCCATATTGCATGCTGTTTTGGATTGACACTTTTTGTTACCTGCCTGACATTTTTCATAATCTGCGTGTTACCATGTAAATTGTTAATGAATTCAGTATTAGTTGTCCCGAATAGCCTTTCAATAACTGATCCAAATCGGGCTTTAGCTGGAGGCCTTTGTTTTTTCAAAACCTCATAGTGTGCTAAAAAAGTTTCGAAGTATACACTGTTAAATTCCTTCCCCCCATCAATTACTATTGATTGTGGCAGTCTGTTATGTCTCCTAACACATTCACGAAGAGCCATCATAACTGAACGATAGCTTGGTGGATCAAATGTAACATATACTGATAGAATTCTCCTGGCAAACGCATCAGATAAGAATGTAATCCAACACCTTCCTAAATTTCTATGTATGCGGGAGTGAATTAATTCCAAATCCAATTCAGTATGATCAATATGTCCTATTTCAAAAGGCCGGTCTCCATGCCTTGGAGTGGTCAGTGTTAATTCCCAATAAAATTTTTCATACTTGTAAGCAGCTCGATTTCCCATCCTTTTTTTTACTTGTTCCTCTTTTTTTCTATTATTAATCATATTACAGAAAGTCTTATAACTGGGTGCAAGTAATCCTCTTTTTTCACATTCATTAAGTAGAGCACCATAAACAGCAAATCTTGACTTCTGTTTTTTCGTTTCATAATCATTCTCTATAAATTCATTTGCTATTTCTAATGATTCGTCCGGCAATTTATTAGTTCTGTTTCCTTTCATTTTATGATCCGGTATTAATCCAACATAACCATTGCCATAAATCTCTTGTGCATCCTTAAAACTTTTTATCCAACGTCTTATTGTCCTGGCAGGAACTTGTAATTGATCTGATTCCTGTCCACTCAACACTTTTTTAACACACTTATACCGGTAATTTGCAATTTCCAGATCTTCTTTATCGGCTTTTAAAATAATATCCTTATGTTTTGCAGCCGGATATATATCATTGTCATTGTTAATTCCTTTTATCCTACCCTGATTTGCATATGCTTCAAAAATATCATTCGGTAAATTAATATACTTTTTTGTATCTGAAGACAAAGATATATCATATTCGCCAACATTAATAATCATCCACCGAACTCCATCCCAAAGTACTCTTTGCCCAACCTCAATATTCATAGTAGATATTTCATATATGGATTCATAATTGCTTTCAATGATATTTCCATATGCTTTTGCATGCTCTAAGTTTCTATATACTTTTACTGTGTCAGGCTCAGCTATACAGTTCTTATAAATATCAACGTATATTTCTTCTCTACTGATCATTAAATAAATATCATCTGAAGTTGCATTTGCTGTACTTGTAATTAATTCAGATAATAAAACTCCGAGATTTTCACCTATCAAAGTTTCTATTTCTCTTTTTGCATTCTCAGTAACAACTGTTGAAGCATCTGTTAAATAATCTTCCAGGAAAATGATATTCCTTTGAAAAATCCAATCAATTTCTGAAGAAGACCTTAACTTGTATTGCAAACCATACTTTGCTGCATACTCTTCTCCCGGTGAGCATCTCCATGTACCGTTTTTCTCCCTGACATACCTATTTGGAGAACGGACAGAAAGCTTTAATAGTTCCTCTTCCGTTTTCCACTCCTCCCAGTATGCACCATTCTTGTGAATAACAAAAAAATCCGGTGTAGACATTACTCCAATATTTTTATCGTCCTTTGTTGGGTAGTTAAGTTTTATTGAAGGTGGCTGATCATAGTATTCTAAAATATCAGGATCATGTTCCTTCTCATAAATCGAAGCAAGTTCAACACGATGGCTTTCAAATTGTATTGTCAGTCTCATTTTCCTACTTGGATACCTACCAGATACATTGTATTTACCTCCACCGACAACTCTACTAGGTTGAGAATTTCTTATATTTTGAATTAATGTTTTTGCGGCATTTTGTATTTTATTTTCAATACTCCACACATCAAATTCTTTTTCACTAAACATAATAAATAGACACCTTCCATACCTACTTTATAAGCAAATACTTTTTGATAAAAATTCTTTATAGCCCATACTCTTCCAGCTTTGATTTCCATATTGATTTAAACCTACTATCTTTTAGTATTATCCCATCCGGTAAATTTAATTCAATTTTCCTTCTACTGGGGTACTCATTATCTTTTATCAAACGTTCAATGACATCTTCAATGATGTGGCAAAGATGTACTTTCCTTTGATTACTTTTATTGCTTAAATGCTCCTTATATCTTTTTGAAATCTGTTTGCATAAATCAGGAAAGTATCTTAGTATAATCCTCTTATTAACGCCTATTTTTTCTGCGACTTCTATCATTGGTAAAGGATGTTCAGCATTCAAATATGTTTCCAAACTTATTTTCATATTCTCAAAATCAAGCTTTTTTCTTTTTTGTTTTGTTCCCGAAATGTCAGAATTAATCTTAACAACATTTATATCGTTTTCCCTAGTTAAATTATCAGTTTTTAAAAAAACATCTGGCAACCTGAATCCAAAAACATATCCTAAAAGCAATAATTTATCCGTAACTGCTCAGGCATTCCAAACAGACCCGGTTTCATGGTAGGATTAGACCATCACCTATGCGCGTGATGTCACCGACCAGATCGGGTCGAAAAACAAGGGATACCATTCCGGCATCCCCTGAGTGTGTAAAACTGAATACGCCTACCTTACAGGGACAAATGGCTGCCCTTTTACTGCCAATACAATGGCCTCCATCGCATCAATTCCATTTTTCTTTGCCGTGGATAAATAGCTTCTTACCCGGCTAAATACGTTGGCCCCATCCTTTCCGCGGAAACATCCTGATATCTTCTGCCGGAGCTTCTGCATCCTCAAGTCCCGTTCGGCCAAGTTGTTATGGAAGGGCACGTCAAAATCATACATGAAGGCCAAGGTTTCAATATCAAACTGCTGAAGCTTTAGCAGTAACTGCAATGGCTTGCTTTTCTTCAGTTTGCCCTTTTTATTCAGTACTTGCGGGCTTTTCATGGAATCTTCCGTAATACCTTCGGTTAGAATTTTATGGTACCGGCCATACCATATTTTTGTTTCTTCCTCAGGCATTTTGGTAAAACCCTGTTCCTTTAAGCCCTCTACTCTGCGATAGATTTCAATCAACAGGTCCGCCATTTTATCTGCCCATTCCTGATGGTAGTTTTCAACTACATCCTTCAGGGAACGCAGATGATGGGAATTGCATTCTCCATGGGTGCATCCAATGAAGCGGTAGTAGGGCTTCCAGTGGTCATGTACGGCTGTGCCCGTAAAGTGCGGCAGAATGCCGATGTCTTTGGCAGCCTTTTCTCCACGTTTGTCATGCACGGCATAATAGGTCAGGTTCTCCGTGGAAGCTACATGCAACCATTTGGTTTGCCCTTGGGCTCTCATTCCCGTCTCATCAAAATGAGCTACATCGGAATCGGTGATCTGTTGCTTAATTTCCTCTACCGGGTTTTCCAGCTTGTTATACAGCCCGTATGCCGCATTTACCAAGGTCCCCTCACTTACCGTCTGTCCAGTGAAATTCTTTATTGTGTCAGCAGCTCTTTCAAGGGGGATCAACTGGTATAGTGTGAGGTAATTCATCAATGCCTGCATATTTGCACCATACTGTGTAGGTTGGCTAACCTGTGGCGGAAAATCTGTTTTGTGCACCTTCCCGCATTTTGGGCACACTACCTCGTAGGTAACATGCTCTGTTACCCGTATCTTGGGTTTTGGGATATCAAATACCTGCCGGGTTTTCTTTGTACACTTGACGTTATTCAATTCACAACCACAATCACAGTCTCCCGGGGTTTTATACTCAATCACTTCATCAGGATTTTGCACTTTTTCCAGTGTTTTTCCCTCGTGGCCCCACTGGCCACCGGTAGGCTTCCCTGTCTTCTGCCGGCTGTTTTGAGGCTTTTTGTATCCGTCTGATGAGGGAGGCTTGCTGCTGTTGCTGCTATTTTTGTTAAGGCGGGCTTCAAGCTCTGTAATTCTTTCGTTTAGTTTCTGGTTTTCAAGCTTCAAATCAAATATCTCTTTATTTAGCCCCGCCATTGATTCTTTAACAAGAGTTATAACTGAATTTATACCTTCATTGTAGGTTTTTATTATTAATGACTCATCCACTATATTCACCGCCATTCAACCTTTGATACTATTATATTGGTTGAATTGGGGACTTTTCATTGATAAAATATTACCATCTGCTTAGTACGTCAATTTTGTCAATGGCTGAGCAGTAACATTTATCCAAGCGTGGAATAGTCTTACCATTTGCCCAATACCAAACTGTTGACTTTGGAATCTCCGTCAATTTACTTAAACGAGTTATATTGTTAGATGTATTAATTATATGTTTTAGATTCTCCTCCAATATTTCTCTGGAAGGAAGAATGCTTATAACTGGAGCCATGGAAATTAACTCACCAATATTACAATTCACCCATTTCTCCCAGTCGTCTGTTTTTATTAACTGACTTACATTTTGATCGTATCCTCTGCCCAACCATGCTCTACACCTTGGACAGTAACCATTACAAATTTTTCTGTGCAGAAATGGAATCTTGCTATTACATATAGGACATCTGCTCACCAGCCTTGTATTATGTATATTGCAGATGTTACTTACTTTCAAAGTCCAAGCCAAAGGCATATATATCGGTTTATTTGCAATTCTCCATTCTTCAAGGCAAAACGGACACCATGAAGCTGTATTTTTTGATAAACCTTGATAAGGAATCACATTCCGGTAAGAGAGCATTGTTGTGAAAAGAATGTCTTTTCTACATACCATTTCAGAAAGCGCATTAGCAAAATCATCCGCATTTTTGCCATTACCATTTAATATATGTGTGTAACTGTAGAAACTATTTCCTCCGTTGAATGAGCTGTTCAAAATATAATACTTATCAAGTATTGGTGCCAGCTCTAATTTTATTAATGTTCCGACATATACAGAATGAGCTTTTGAAATCCTAGTAATATAACTTGTCAGGCTCTCCGTATACGCTGTATTTAATCCTATAGGTTCTATGTTATACAGTTTACTGCGGGAGAAACAAGAACC
The DNA here is from genome assembly GCA_937873555.1 of uncultured Clostridia bacterium. Taxonomy (GTDB): domain Bacteria; phylum Bacillota; class Clostridia; order Acetivibrionales; family CALMWN01; genus CALMWN01. The sequence continues at coordinate 25,037 of CALMWN010000410.1, read as the reverse complement.
TTCTTTTAAGTAACTTTCTTCATTACACATAAGCTCACCAAATGTTTTTATAAAAATTATTGCCAATCATTGCTAGTTTTATATGTTTATGATAGTTAATTTTTAAATCAATTTATATATTTTACTTAAAAACAAAAGGTCTATACAATGTCCAGATCTGTAATCACAGTGAAGGTTCTCTTTTTTTGCTGCTGTTTATTGTCCTGCATGACCATCAGTTAATCACTCACAGTAACTTTTTATCCTTAATGCAAGACCGATTCTTTGATCTACCGCTGTGATCATTTATCACATATCACCTTTTTGATTGTCAAGGTCGATTACTTTTGATACTTGAATTCCTCCTTTCATGCAAAAAGCAACTTGATCTATCCGACAATAAAACAAACGATTTATTTATTCATATATACTGTTCTTTTAGTTGCTTCATGAGCATATTACGGTGGTTCTAGGCCTAATATCTTGCTTTTATTCGGAATTCCGTATATACTTAACATGTTGTCTTGTTAATTTTAACCAGGGAGCATGATATGGATTACATCACATTTAAAGAAGCTGCCCAAAAATGGGAAATTTCTGAACGCCGGGTACAGGTCCTATGTAAGCAGGGACGTATTGATGGCATTCAACGCCTTGGCAAAGCTTGGGCTATACCTAAAGGTTCTATGAAACCTCTAGATAAAAGGAAATCGCAATAGGTGTTGCTGACAAGCCATTTGCGGGAGGTGCCATTTTGAGTACACTACAAAAGCTATGATGACCTATACTATCAGAAAACTGGTATGGTGGAGGTCATTTTGTCACATTTATTGGATCTGCAGAAATTTTACCCTGGAGATATAGAAATAACAAATAAACATGAAACACCTGATAGAATAATAGTGCAATTAAAGTCAAGAACAAAGAGTCAAAAGTGTCCTAGCTGTGGGTGTGAATCTAATCAATATCACAGCACATATAAGCGAAAGATAGTTGATTTGCCGATTCTAGGCAAATCCGTTCTTCTTTTAGTTACTGCATATAAGTACGATTGTAATAACCCAGACTGCGATCAGAAAGTATTTGCAGAAGAATTAGATGGTTTTGCGGGGTGGTATAGAAGAAAGACAGAACGGTTAGAAGATCTCATTTTGACAATTGCTTTGAACACTAGCTGTGAAGGTTGTTCACGAATCTGCAAATACATGGGTATTGATGTAAGTGGCGATACAATAATCCGATTATTTATTAAATATGCAGAAAAACAGGATGTTTCTTGTAGTGAAATTATCGGTGTTGATGATTGGGCTTACAAGAAAGGGCAGAAATACGGAACCTTAATCTGCGATGGAAGAACTCATAAGCCAGTTGCAATACTAGATGGACGTGATGGTAGTGAGTTAAAGAAATGGTTGCAGAATAATAAACATATAAAAATGATTACACGCGACAGAGCGAGTGCATATGCAAAAGCCATATCGGAAGTGTTACCTGATGCCATGCAGATAGCAGATCGGTTTCACCTGCACCAAAATTTGTTGAAAGTGATAAAGGATACTTTATCAAGAGAGATCCCAAACAAAATTATGATTCCAGATGAATCTTCAAACAATGAAATAGAACCTCGGTTATTGATAGAACAAAATAAAAAAAAACGAGCTGACAGATAGTGAAAAACAGCGTAAGGAAGATATTATTCGGATACAAGAACTCTTAAATCAGGGGTATCAACCTTCCTACGTCAGAAAGCTTACAGGACATACTTATAGGACAATTCGCAAGTACAAAACAGGGGATCCTGATGTTCTATGCAGGAATATTTCAACGGGAAAAAAGAGAGAGTCTAAGCTTGATGCCTACAGGAATCTCATTATTACAAAACTATCTGATGGAGTTATATTGAAAGATATATTATCCATTATTACTAGTCAGGGCTATGAAGGGAAAACAACTAATTTTTATGATTATTGCAAAAGATTAATAGAAGAAAATGATATAGAATATCATACAAGTAAAAATACTGTAGGAGCACCAATCAATCGGACAAAGCTTCATGCCTATTTTATAAATAGAAAAGATATCTTTGATTTCCTGTGGTTGAATAGAGAAATAGCTAGCCCTGACAAGGAGATCATTTTTAAGAAGTATCCGGTATTGCATCATATGCACGCATGTATTAGGGAGTTTAGAGAAATATTTATCACAAAGAGTCTCGTTTATCTTTATCTATTTATTGAAAAGTATCAGAAATCCGTGATCGGAAACATAAGAACTTTTGTAAGTGGATTATTAAAAGATATTGAAGCAGTTGAAAATGCTGTTTCAAGTCAATTGAGTAATGGCTTCTTAGAAGGTGGAAACAATAGACTGAAAATGATTAAAAGAATGATGTATGGAAGAGCGGGGCTTCCACTATTGAGAGCCAAGGTATTATGTTAGTTTTTGCCATACTCGAATATGCGGAAGAGCCCCGGATTAAGCCGAAATATGTAGTATAACCTGCTCCAATAAGAAAAATATGGGAAGTGTTAGTAAAAAGGCAATAACTATATAAACCTAACACAATGAAATTTGAAAATTTAATATCATTTACTGACCAGACACTGAGCTAACAATGATGCATACTCCATTTTCCAGTTGAATCGCCTAGGTTTTATCCCCGGGGGCTTTACTACAGATATAGAGTTTTTAAGATAATCGATTGTATTTCAAAGCCCTCGTGCAATTAATCTTGTCAGCTTTAGAAAATCATACTGGGTACCAACAAGAATGTGCATGAGTTTTAGCAGCAAAAACAATATGAGTGCCGCATAAAGCTGGTTCAACACAGAGTTGTAGCTGGTCCCATAGAACCTCTTGATCTTAAGGTGCTGTTTAATCCATTTGAAGAATAGTTCGATCTGCCACCTTAATAGATAAATATCTGCAATCTCTTCCGGACTAAGATCAAAACAGTTCGTGAGAATGAAAAAGGGTTCACCTGTAGAGAATCAATTACCTCAACTGCTCTAAGTGAATGCTGCATCCGCATATAAAAGCCTCCGAGGATAACTTCTTTATCCTTCCTTGGTGCAACGGTCGTATTCTTTGCAGTCCAGATATCCTCGATCAATGAGATAGGTGCTATCGGGGACTGTCAAGAAGGTAGATATTTTATCCGTATCATGGATGATCCCTTCGGACATATGTATTTTGAAGCCTTTATTCCTATGTCTGTTTTATTGGTTCAGTTCAATTTCTATTATCTTTTCCTTTTCGTCAATGCGATTAAATAGAGGTTTTTCCCTGTTAACTTCTTTGCCAGAAATAGTGCCAACAAAATTCGAAAGTGATTCCCATGTAATATTTTTGGCATTTATTTGTGTCTGAATATTTTGAGCCGTTTCGGGTAAAAATGGTAAAATTAATACTGAGGCAAATCGTATACATTCAAGCAAATTGTAAAGTACTGTACCCAGACGTTCCTTTTTGTTTTCTTCTTTGCCAAGTAGCCAAGGTGCGGTTTCATCGATATATTTATTAGTTCGTCTAAGCAGTGACCATATTTCATCAAGTGCATCAGATACATGTAGATGTTCCATTTGCTTCTCAACTTTTGAAGGAACTGAAAGAGCAAATTCAATAAGTTCCTTATCAATACTTTCTAGAGCCCCACAAAAAGGAATTATACCACAAAAATATTTTTCTACCATTGCGATAGAACGATTCACAAGATTACCAAGGATGTTGGCAAGATCTGAATTAATTCGGCTTATTAAAAGTTCATATGTTATTGTTCCATCCTGTGCAAAGGGCATCTCATGCAACAAGTAATAACGAACAGCATCAACACCGAAGTGTCTGACCAAATCCTCTGCATATATTACGTTACATTTAGACTTAGACATCTTTTCAGTACCATATAGGAGCCATGGATGACCAAATATCTGCTTGGGTAATTCAATATTAAGAGCCATAAGCATTATAGGCCAGTAAATAGTATGAAAACGTAGAATATCCTTACCAATTAAATGTACATTTGCTGGCCAATATTTATTAAAGAGGTCTCCACTTTCACCATCGGGGTTGTAATCGAGCGCAGTAATATAATTAGACAAAGCATCAATCCAAACATATATTATATGCTTGCTATCAAAACTCACTGGAATACCCCATGAAAAGGAGGTGCGAGATACGCATAAATCCTGTAGTCCTACTTGTATAAAGTTTCTAATTATTTCATTTTTACGAGACTCTGGTTGTATAAAATTGGGGTTTCGTTCGATGTATTTCTCAAGTCGATTAGCGTATTTACCTATTTTAAAAAAATAGGCCTCTTCGCTGGATTTCTCAACAATACCCCCGCAATCTGGGCATTTATTATTGGTAATCTGAGTATCTGTAAAAAAGGATTCGCAAGGTATACAATACCAACCCTCATATGAAGATTGATATATATCGCCTTGCTCATAGAGTTTTTTAAAAATTTTTTGTACTGTTTCTTTGTGATAGATGTCGGTAGTCCTAATAAATTTGTCATAACTTATATTCATAAGGTCCCAAATTCTGCGTATCTCATCAGTAATTATATCCACGTGCTCTTGCGGTGAAATACCTTGTATTTCTGCCTGCTTTTGTATTTTTTGACCATGCTCGTCAGTTCCAGTCAAAAAAAAGACATCATAACCAATAAGACGATTGAACCGTGCAATAGCATCAGCTAACACAACCTCATAGGTATTTCCAATATGAGGTTTACGTGAGGCATATGCGATTGCAGTTGTAATGTAATACTTTTCATTGTTCATACTACTTAAAGCCTCCATGTATTTAAACTGTATACTTAATCTAAACCACTTTTATTACATTATACCTACTTGACTTTGTAAATTTCTACTAACAGCATTTTACCATACCATTCACATTCGTTCAAGCTATATAATTTAAGCCGGTTATCCGCTTATTGCCTGTGATTGCCAATGTTCTAGACTTTCAACTATATTATCATAATATCAGCGCCCCATAAAGGAGAAACTGATATTATGAGCAGAAGAAAAGTCGAAATAAAAATGAAGCATGCAACCTATGAGCAAATCCAGAAACTTTACCGAGAGACAAGCGATGCAGACCTTAAAATCCGGTACCTCGCTATGCTCAAGTTCATGGAAGGCTACACCAGCCTCAAAGTAGCTGAGCTATTAAATACATCAGATTCCACAGTAAGAGAGTGGCTTAACCGATATAATCCATTGGGTCTTGATGGATTGATACCTCAAAAACCTAAGGGGCCTTTATGCCGACTAACGGATGAGCAACTTGCTCAAGTATACCAGGTACTTTTGGAGTCTCCCAGAGAACACGGCTTCAACAAAAGTAACTGGACCATGTCGGTCTTGAAAATATGGATTAATAGAAAGTTTGGTGTCAACTATGCAGCAGGCAGTTTATATGATCTAGTCCACAGAATCGGCTACTCTGTTGTTGTCAATAAAAAAAGTGCAATAAAGGCGGAGAAATTTGAGCAGGTCAAAAAGTATCGAAAATATATTAAAAATATCGGGCGGAAAAACGGGATCAGTTTTGGGCGGAGTATGATCCCATTCTTACCGCATTTATTCCACGGTCCTCTTGACAATGAGCCTCTGATGGCATGTCACCAGGCATCTACCGGCACCACCCATTCCGAACAGGTAAGAAATCCTTCGTAGCATGGCTGATGCCTGGCTTGGGAGCCTAACATGCCATCCTACTCATTGTCAAGAGGCTTTCGCGGCATAAACACTGCCTATTTTACTCTACTGCCGGTGTCTTTGTTGATATCAAGACGGTTACTTTAATCTAAATAAGTCACAAATCTCTGATATGCCTTGTAATGCGTAAAATTTTCTCCTATGTCGCTGTATAAATCATAGAAAGGCAATTTGCAATATTTAATAATACCCGCCCTTGTCATTTGAACACATTGTTTGTTAATCGTGTCTCGAAGTTCTACAATGTTATCTGACAGAAGATGATAGCCTTGTAATAATGCCTGCAGTAACTCGATAATATCCTGTTCTTCTTGTTCCTGCTCTTGCTGGCGTGAAAGAAAATCATAGTAAAAATCCAGTAATTGTTCATATGTCGGATTTATCATCTTAATGTTTCCTCCTCCGTTTCTTCGACTTCCAGTCCGACATTATCAGTGGACAATTCTTCAGGGACAGCTGATTTTCTTGGTCTCCCTCGTTTACCAGTGTGAGAAACAAGTCCTTCACGCTCCCGCATTCTGTAACTGTCACCATTGATGACTATGAAATTACAATAGTGGACGAATCTATCAAGAATAGCGGTAGCTAACACTGGGTCGAAGAGGATTTTGCCCCATTCCTCGAAAGTCTTGTTGTAGGTGATGATAGTCGAACGTTGCTCATAACGCTTTGCAATAACTTCGTAGAAGTCATCCACGCTAGTCTGGTTTAGCTTTCGAAGACCCAATTCATCAATGACCAATAAGTCAGGCTGTGTATATTTTTTCAGGCGCTGCCCAAATGAATTATCCACACGGGACATATATAGATCTTCTAACATATCATTCAGAGTGATAAAGAGAACGGAGTACCCTTGAGTAACAGCTTTAATACCGATTGCTATGGATAAGTGGGTTTTCCCGGCCTTATGTGAATCTTTACATAAGGCCGGATATGACAAGTATTTGGTTATGTAAAGATTTCGCTGAAAGTACTGATAATATCAAGTACCTCCAGCAAAAAACTTTACATAACTATAAACGAGTTAATCCAATTCTTTCAACCATTCCATTAATGATTTGTCTTTTTGCCATGACGGCATTTCATTTGGGATAGCATGTGAAGAAACTTTTTCTAAAGCTTTTCTTTTCATTTCCCCATCAATACGTGCATAAATTTCACTGGTTTGAACACTGGTATGGCCCAATAAATCTCTGATGTATATCAAATCCACTCCAGCCTGTAGCCAATGGACTGCTCGTGAGTGCCGAAGGCAATGCGGTGAAACGGTTCCAGGTATCAGTTCAGGCCGCTTTTTTCTCACTTTGTCAGCATATTTTTTAAGAATATGGGTTATGCCTTGCCGCGTTAACTTTTTTTGTGAGTGATTTGTAAACAGCAATTCCATCCTTCTGAAAGGGTCAATCAATGAAAAATCTTCGAGATACTGGCAGAGTAATTTAACAACAGGAGGCTCCAGAGGTACAAATCTGCTTTTGTTTCCTTTTCCCGTCAGCTTCACAAGAGAATTACCGTTATACATGACATCCGATACTGTCAGATTAGCAATTTCCTGTACACGGCTGCCGGTTGCATACATTAAGCTTAGAAGCACAAGATGCTTTCGGCCGCTTTCTGTATTTATGTTTGGTTCCGCAAGAAGAGCTTTAATTCCTTCGGTTGAGAAGAAATTTACTGTTTTCTGTGGGTGCTTTTTAAAGGGTATTGATAAAACCTCCTGAAGCTGGTACATGCGTTCCGGCAATTCTCTTTGAAGATACGAATAGAACGCATGAATTGCAGCCAACCTTTGATTTCTTGTAATAACAGCACAACCGCGTTCATTTTCAATCCATAACAAAAAACGTATGACGAAGGCTTTGTCAATTAGAGACAGTTCCAGTTTTTCCTCTTTTATGCCTTCCCTCTCCCTTGCAAACATCAGCAGCAATTTGAACGCATCCCGATAAGCTGAAATCGTATTCACACTACATCCTTCAATGCACGGCAGGTATTTGGACAGAAAATTAGTAAGGTAATATGCGAAATCAGTAGGCTTCAACTTTATACACCTCCGGGTAAACATACGAGGTGGTGCCATTCATGCGTTTAATTATGTCGGGGTATAATTCCTCTGTTAGTCTGAGATATTTTTCTGTTGCCGTTACCGAACTATGCCCCAGGTAGGTGGATAATACCGGTAATGCGCAGTACAAGTCAATGCCTTTATCGGAGATTTCTTTTAATGAATGACAGCAAAATACATGCCTCATATCATGAAGTCTCGGCCCTTTGCCTTTACCACCGTAAGAAATTCCACTTGACCAAAGAATTTCACGAAATCGATGGTATACTGTGTTTTTACTACGTCGGCTGCCATTTCTGTTTTTAAAAAAGTAGTCATTTTCGGCTGAGTTCTTGTGCATCTGCTTGAGGAATCTTTTGCATATGGAATTCAAAGACTCCGACATGGGTATAAGCCTGTCCTTATCAAATTTTGATTTTTTTATAGTCAGGACACCATTGACCAAATCTACATCTCCCACTCTCAAATCAAGTGCTTCCGAAATTCTCAAACCACATCCGTATAGCATTCTTATCAATACCGGATAAACAATCGCACTGTTGTAACGTGAATTGGGCTTCAACCTGTCAACCACCTGAAAAATTCTTGAAATCTCATCATGTGTAAATATGTACGGGACGAAGGATGATGAGCGTTTTGAGACCTTGCTTACAGTTGGAATATATGCCTCGTACCCGAGCTCATTCAAATATATGACGAACTGTCTAAAATCGCTTACCCTGTTTGCATGATTCTTGGGTGCCTCGTCGGGGCGCTTGATGGCATATGCTTCAACCAGTTCCTTTGAGAGTCGGCATTCCGTCAGTCCGAAGGCAACTAAAAACTTGATGAATCTGTTCAAACTTTCCTCGTTTGCTTTATATTTGTATCCCTGCGCCCGTTTGTAGGATAGGAACTGCGCGACGAGATTTTTGTAAAAAGCTATATTTTCATTGTTGATATTCATGTTGACCATAACTCTTACACCTCCATACCCAAATTTTCAATCCCCGGCACATCGAGTGCACATTCCCTGAGCTGGGAGATATCAATTTTTAAATATATTTTGGTAGTGTCCGAGTTGGTGTGTGATAATATCTCTGATATCACCGGCAGAGGAACTCTGTTTTCCAACATTATACTGCTGAGAGAATGTCTTAATGCATGAGGACCATGTTTTTTGCCTTGTGGGACGTGAACTCCAGCCCTGCTCATGTATTTAGACACAATTTCGTATAGGGAATGATTGTGCAATTTTTCCGGTGGATTTTCAACCCTGAGAAAGACATATTTGAGTGGAACTTTCGGACGGAAATGCAGATAATCGATAATTGCATCACCAACTTCGTTCAGCAACGGTAATTGCAATGTCTTTTTTGTTTTTTCCTGGACTATTTCGATCAAATTCTGTTCCCAATTCAAGTTTGTGAAAGTCAAACTGCAGATATCGGAAGCACGTAATCCCAGCCTTGCAGCAAGAAGCAGCATGGCATAATCGCGCTTTCCCTTGGTATTGCATCTGTCTATACAATTAAGGATCTTTTCCACTTCATCTTTTGAATATGCAGAGGGGATTGTGCATTCTCTGCTTATGCGTATTAATGGAATCATAAATGTTAAATTCTTATCCAGGTAGCCTTTCTCATGAATAAAGGATAAAAATCCCCGTAGGCATGTAAAGGTGTTTCTGACCGTTGAAGCTGTATATTTGGTGGAGAATTCAATGAAACCATGAATATGAGAGACGTCCAGTTCTGCAATCTTTCGCAGGCCAATGTCATACAAATAATTGGTAAATCGCTCCATGTATGCACTGATGGCTTTAATCCGACTATCCGATAAGCCTTCTGTCTTTCTGTAAACTATATATGAGTGGACTTGTTCCCTGAACACCTCCGGAAAAGTATATTTTTTTCTATGAGCTCTTTTGGTTGAAATTATGCTATATTTGTAGTACTCGTCAATCCTATTGACTGCTCTTACCTTTTCTTCCATAGTATATTTTACTGGGTATTTGGAAACGAATTTGCACTTCTGCTCTAAAAACGCAAGCCCAACTTCGGTTGAATAGAAATTGATGTTTTTCTTTTTGGCAAAGGCTTTGAATGACTTCCAAACCTTTTCATATGATGTCAGGGTTTTTTCTGAATACTCCAGCTCGCGCATCTCTTTGCTCACGGTTTCAATCAGCTCAAGAATTGTTTTTTGATCTGTCATTTGACAACACTCCTTTATTTTATATGATAAAAGGAGTATGTATCAAATTTATCTTGAACTATATTTATATTAAACTGTTATGTAAAGTTTTTTGCTAAAAGCTCCTATTATTACTGGCATTCTCGGCAAAATCTTTACATAACTAAAATGTTGTCATATCCGGTACCGGTCGGACCAATAAAGGCTATATTCTCATTCTTCCGGATGAACTCGCAGGCACCCAGGTTATATATGGTTTGGCGGTTGATACTTGGCTGATAGTTGAAATTAAATTCTTCCATGCTCTTGTGTTGAGGAAATTTTGCTTGCTGCATGCGTTTTTGGTTTCCATTGTTTGTCCGGTTCATCAATTCAGTGTTCTTTCTTCCCGTAAGACTTCCATAACGATTTTTGCTTTTTGTTCGGGTGTAAAGTTTCTTCTCTTATCCATAATTACATTCTAACTTATTTGGGCTGCTTTGTCTGTCTTGTTTTCTGGGGTCATTATAAAATATCCGCACATTGATTCACAAAATTGCTTTTAAAGATAAATGCCTAATTAGTCTGCATAAGCATTTCACAAAAATAGTATGATAGAGGGCTAATGGAAAGTAACAAATTTAATTTATAAACTTCTGGTAATGTTAGCTATTTCTTTACATAAATCTCTGAAATGTAAAAATGAATATTTAACTTTAATATTTGTTAAATTCATTAGACTATTAATGATCTTCTTTGAGCTATGTAAAAGTAACTCATCAGAAATATTGCGTTGTGACAGCCAATCATATGCGAATGATGGATCAGTTGGTGTCCAGCAATTTGTCTCTAAAAGTTCAGAATTAGTCTCATAAATATACTCGTTCATATTTGAGTTAGTTAATAAATTCAAAAATATTACAATATCAATGTTTGTTTTAGCGCTAACTTGTAATAATAATTTTTGTTCGAGCTCATAAGGTGTAATCTCAAGCTTATCTTTACCATCAAATTGTTTCCAAGTAGTATCTTCGCCAGGAACTGGTGTTTGCAAATTCCATTTTTCGTAATTATTCATTTCTTGAAGTGTTAATAAAGTTCCATAGTTTATACGTATAGGAAAACTAAATGATGTAGATTCTAAACAATTATTAATATCGTTGTTCTTAATATAAAGTCTGTCGCTAGAAATATATTTTGCACCTTCATATTTACATAGACCTAAAGCTAAAGTAGTTTTTCCTGCACCAGAATTACCAAAAATTGCAACTCCTTTGCCATTTATATTGACTGCGCCTGCATGAAAAATGGAATACCCATTATTCTCTAATCTGCGCCCAGCAATTTCTCGTACTATCCAGGAAAGCAATTTATAATTATTAAAACCTTTAGTCGTTATGATAATTATTTCATTTTCTCTTTTGAAAAGTATGTAAGGGTTAGAATGTTTATCTTTATTGGACTGTATGTATGCTTGCCAAGAATTATATATATATTTTTTAACTTCTGCAGTTTTTATTGGATGAACTATTCCTAAATAAATCCAACTTATTATAATATTATGCATTATATCTTTAAGTTCACTTTCATCCATATTTATATTTTTAATAAGTAAATCTCTCTTCCCTAAAAACACTTTATTTTGAGATAGGCAATTAGTATTATCCGGGTAAAATAATTCTTTTAAATAATTTAGAGCTTCTTGACTTGTGCTAAATATCTCTATACTATAATCAAAGATAGATACATTTAATTTAAATTTTTCTTGTTCATCAAATTTGTTCAATATTTTAGAAACAACGTTCATATAGCCCCCCTAAATCTTGAATATCTTCATATCTCATAGTTTTATTTTGTTTTAGTCAGGTGACCTGACCCCAATTATATACCAGTTTGAACGTTAGTCCATTTTTCAACCTTACATTTCAGCCATTCAGGCGATGTAAAAAACAAGTTTTTTCACACTCAATTTGCCTTCTTGCGTTTTTTCTCAGAAGTGAAAAAACGCTTTTTTATATCGTAACAAATTAATTTATAAACTTCTGGCAATACTAGCTAGTTTCACCTGATAAATGATCCTTGAAAACCTTGAATATAGTGAGTTTGAGGCAGAAATTTTAACTCCAGATGTCGAATAATACAGCACAATACAAAAATTACAAAAGGTAATAGCTATGCTGATACTCGATTATCCAGATTGGAATCAGCCAACCCTAGCACAATTCCTTATATCAGAAGCCACATACCGGCTTACTCCCGAACTTGAGAAGATTGTTAAATATTTACAGGACAAATCATACGAATATCCCATCGTTGATCGGTTTAATACCCAGTGTGGACGCCCATCCGTACCGGCTCGTGTATACATCCACATGATGTTTCTCAAGCATTACACTGGACTGAGCTATGAAGATCTGCCCCCGAAGTTACTCATAACCTCATGTATCGATTTTTCTGTCGTATCCCAATTGTGCAGAAAGTACCGGATCCTACCGCCTTAATGAAAATTACCACCAAGTATGGCGAGGAAGTCATCGAAGAGATGAATCAAAAACTGCTGAAATCCCTGGCGCAGATGAAACCTCTAAAAGGTCGTAAGACTCGGGTTGATTCAACGGTAGTGGAGGCCAATATCGTCCACCCTACGGATGCGGCCTGCTTTACGAAGGCTTAAAAAAGCTAACAAAAGCAGTCACCCGCATAAAACAAGCTTGTGGAAAGGCTTCCCTACAAAGTACGACATCGATTCGTAAAATGAAGGACCACTTGCTGTCCATCAACAAGGTACTCCGCCGCAGAACAGAGGATGCCCGCACGAAAGTTCGGAAAATCACTGGACAGATGGCCGTAGAAGCCGGGAAAGTCTTGATCCAGACAGACCGTTTGGCAAAGAAGCTGATTCCTGAAACAAAGAATGACCGAAAGATCTGTGGTAACTTGCTGGACACCGCCAAAAAGGTCCGTAAGATCATTGAACAAAGCGAATCCGTCAATGCCGGGAATACAAAACTTGCCGACCGCCTTATCAGTTTCAAATATCCTGACGCCCGCCCCATTGTCAAAGGTAAGCTTGGGAAGCGTGTTGAATTCGGATACAAGTTACAAATACAGGAGGTAGATGGCGGGATCATAACAGGCTACCAACTGTATAAGGGCAATCCATGCGACAAAATTCTGGTGAATGATGCTCTGCAAAAGCATGTTGACTTATTCGGTCAGGCCCCATCAGAGATGGCACTTGATCGAGGATATTAAGATTCCGACAATGAGGAATTAGCATACGGAGCTGGTGTTAAGCATGTTTGCATACCCAAGATTGGTAGAAAGTCCAAAGAGCGAACCATATATGTGAAAACACTCCGACATTCCGACGATTAAAACGATGGCGATCAGGAATCGAAGGCCGTATTAGTTGCTTAAAACGCCGGTTCGGATTAAACTGTAGCATGCTGAATAGATATCGGAAAACGCAAATATGGACCGGCTTGGGTATTCTTGCCCATAATCTAAGGCAAGTAGCCAAGATGATGGCATAAAGGAGCAAAAGGAGCCTGGTTTCTCACATATTCAAGTGTCAAAGATCAATAAATTTATACTTCTGAAGTATGTTACTTCATGAAAACTGTTTTTATCAGGTCAATCTAGCTATTTCTTTACATAAATCTCTGAAATGTAAAAATGAATATTTAACTTTAATATTTGTTAAATTCATTAGACTATTAATGATCTTCTTTGAGCTATGTAAAAGTAACTCATCAGAAATATTGCGTTGTGACAGCCAATCATATGCGAATGATGGATCAGTTGGTGTCCAGCAATTTGTCTCTAAAAGTTCAGAATTAGTCTCATAAATATACTCGTTCATATTTGAGTTAGTTAATAAATTCAAAAATATTACAATATCAATGTTTGTTTTAGCGCTAACTTGTAATAATAATTTTTGTTCGAGCTCATAAGGTGTAATCTCAAGCTTATCTTTACCATCAAATTGTTTCCAAGTAGTATCTTCGCCAGGAACTGGTGTTTGCAAATTCCATTTTTCGTAATTATTCATTTCTTGAAGTGTTAATAAAGTTCCATAGTTTATACGTATAGGAAAACTAAATGATGTAGATTCTAAACAATTATTAATATCGTTGTTCTTAATATAAAGTCTGTCGCTAGAAATATATTTTGCACCTTCATATTTACATAGACCTAAAGCTAAAGTAGTTTTTCCTGCACCAGAATTACCAAAAATTGCAACTCCTTTGCCATTTATATTGACTGCGCCTGCATGAAAAATGGAATACCCATTATTCTCTAATCTGCGCCCAGCAATTTCTCGTACTATCCAGGAAAGCAATTTATAATTATTAAAACCTTTAGTCGTTATGATAATTATTTCATTTTCTCTTTTGAAAAGTATGTAAGGGTTAGAATGTTTATCTTTATTGGACTGTATGTATGCTTGCCAAGAATTATATATATATTTTTTAACTTCTGCAGTTTTTATTGGATGAACTATTCCTAAATAAATCCAACTTATTATAATATTATGCATTATATCTTTAAGTTCACTTTCATCCATATTTATATTTTTAATAAGTAAATCTCTCTTCCCTAAAAACACTTTATTTTGAGATAGGCAATTAGTATTATCCGGGTAAAATAATTCTTTTAAATAATTTAGAGCTTCTTGACTTGTGCTAAATATCTCTATACTATAATCAAAGATAGATACATTTAATTTAAATTTTTCTTGTTCATCAAATTTGTTCAATATTTTAGAAACAACGTTCATATAGCCCCCCTAAATCTTGAATATCTTCATATCTCATAGTTTTATTTTGTTTTAGTCAGGTGTCTCCGTGACTATTACATAAAAGCTAGCCAATTCTTACAAACTATTAGAATTGTAAACAATTGGACATACTAATTTTGTCTTATATTTTTTATTTGGAACTTCTCTATTTAATGCCATACAAAAATCGCCATCAATTTTACCTGATTCCACTCTTTTAACACATTCTGCTTGATAGTGAATGTTTTTTTTAATCTCCATAATGTTACATTCGTTTATATTTCCAATAAGATATTTTTTATTTCTAAGTAGTAACCCGCATAAATATATATCTCCATTTGCATCTACATGCGGGTCTGCAAAATCGTTATCATGAGCATAAGAATATTCTTTAATTTGACATCCACAATAAATATCAGTATTTGATGTATAATTTTCTTCGTAGTATATATCATAACCAGTTTCTTTACACTGACTTTTAACTTTTGCTATTGTATTTAACCAGATCGAATGGGACGGACTTAATTCTAAATTTTCGCAACATTTCCCAACAGGAGTAACAATAAATAATCTTATTTTTTTAGGAGTAATATTTAATGTTTGAAATTCTTTTATAATATTTATCACAAATTCGGAATTTCTCGATGTAACTGGGATAGTTATTTTAAACTTTACTTTTTCATCAGTTAGAAGTCTGGTAGCGCTTTTAACTGTAACAAGATATTTCAAATAGTTATTTTCATCATATCTTAAAATATCTCTAGAATAAATACTTATAGCTAAACTTGAAATCCCTAGTCCCTTAAGCTTTATTATTTTGTTGTAATCAAGCTTTGTTGCATTAGTTAACAATGAAACCTTTAGTTCCTTAGATTTTGCATACGAAATCAGGCTGAATATATTTTCATAAAGCAAAGGTTCCCCACCACTAAACACTAATCTTTTTGTCCCCAGTTGTTTTAGTACATCTACTGCTTTCAGTTTATCACCAAAAGATAATTCATTTTCAATTACTTGTCCAGAATTTGAAAAACAATGATAACAGAACAAATTGCATTTGTTTGTAACAAGAAATGTTGTATTTTGCATTAATTTCACCTCTAAGCTTTAATTTTTATAGTGTCTTTACATTATGTAAAATATATTTAAATTATATTCTTCACAGAGAAAAAAATCGTTTAGTTATCCTAAGATTTTATGAGCTATGAACATTTAACACCTATACACATAGATGAATACTAGGTGGTTCAAAAATTACTCATTATACAGAATATTAAGCATCAGAATTAATTCTTTGAAACTTTTTCAAAATAGTTTTCTATACTTATCTATACTTGTTAGTTTCAAAATAATAACTTATTTTGATTATGCTATATCTCTTTGATATTGCTAATCATACTAAAATGTCTGCAACTAACGTTTTCTGTACAATTTTGATTCTTCGGAAACTCCAAAATCTTTCTCTCTTCTCCCCCTAAATAGGCATCTAATTGTTTATCTGCTTTGTTAAGTCCTCAGCCTCGGATTCGTGCTTCTTTTGTAGCTTTTCGGCTTCGTCGCTGTCCTTTATGAAAATGAGATGCATTTTTTGGGTAGCTTCCGACTTCCAGCGTTGGAGCTGGTTAGGGAACATTTCGTACTCAGCGGCGAGCCCAGATATTATCTTGTATTCTTTCAGAAGTTCAAGCAATATCTGAGCCTTTTGTTCCAGTGTAAATTTTCTTCCCTTACTCTTTAGTAGACACGGGGCTAAGGGAGTATAAAATTATCATAAATATAAATAGACCAACACTACTCATTAATTATTTTTATTACTGTTTTTAAAACTTCATCTTGCTTTTGAGTTCCATCAACTATGTATACTTTTGAATCTACTTCATTTTCATTAGTAAATTTTGAATAGAAGTCTTTTACAATATTTAAATAGTCTTTATTATTCCATAGTGGATTGCATACATTTGCCTGACCTCTTTGGGTAAGACGCTCCGTGACTAAATTTACCGGAATATCTAGAATAATATAAGCATCTGGAATATATACCGTACTATTAATATTTTGTTTATACCACTTTATCATGTCGCTATACTCTTCATCATCATTTGTTAATATAGCTTTTGCATAAGTATGTGCCAAAGTTGACAAATAATTTCTTTCCATAAAATTATATGAAACTATTGAGTCATCAAATAACATGTATTTTAATTCATCAAAAATTGTATAGTATCTACCTCTTCTAAAATCAAAATCTATGTTTGTCATATCTTTAGAAAAAATCTTCGTAGATTTTATGTTTATTTTAGATGAACTTTCTACTTTGCCTAGTAACTGATTAATTAATGTTGTCTTTCCAGATCCAATTATGCCTTCAAAAACGAATAATTTCTTTTTTTTATGATATAGTCCACTAATGTCATCTATTTCTTTTAGGTTATTTTTGTAAAAATTAATGTACTCAATAGACTTTGCTTCTTGAAGTGCTCCTTTTAAATGTCTACCGCCCGCATATGTATCTTGTTGTGGGTTTAAGGTTGATGTATAGAACAATCCATTCTTCGAAAGGTATCGATAGTTATTGTATAATATAGATAACGGATTTAATGTATGTTCTAAAACATTTCTACAAAATATAAAATCAAATTTTTTGTTAAACTCAGGTATCTCTAGATTACTACTTATACGCTTTATGTTTATTTTGAGTTTACGCTTTATAAACCTAAACTCTGCAAAGTCAAGCAACGCCGTATCTAAATCACATACTGTTACATTATAGCCTAACCGTGAAAACAGGATACTAAAATCTCCTACATCACATCCGTAATCTAGTATATCACTGCCTTCTTTCAGATTATTTTTTAAAAATTCGACTAGTTTTTGCTCACTCTTAAACTTTTCTGGCCTACCATATAAATGACGTAATGCATAATACACTGATGCATTACAATAACTGTTAAATATGTCATCTTTATTTTTCATTTTATTAAAATAGCATTTATGCAAGAATTCTAATTTATATTTATCTAATTCAACAGAATATTTACTATCAATTGCTTTGATAAAATTAGAATCAAGGTTAAAAAATTCTAAAAATTCTTCTTTTCTTTCTTCACTGTAATCATTCATTGGATCAACCATAATTAATCTTTCAACAGATTCCAATTCTAACACTCCATTTCTATGGTTTTATTATGAATTTTGTTTATACAATAAAATGTAAAACTATATTATACTATTAAAGAACATTTAATCTCCAATATATTTTTGCGACAATAATATTAAATAACTCCCTTTGCCTATCTAAGTTTGAAAAAGGTGTGTTATGTTTTATAAGAGGCCAGTAGAAACCAGGGTGTATCATTAATTCTTGTATTCCACTGCTAGTATGAATGTTTTCAATAAGATATTTTATTTTTCTTATATGTCCATATGTAGTACCAAAAAATTCATATTCTTTACACAAAGCACAAAAACAGCTGCTTTCTTTTGTTAACTTTTTGCATAGACTTTCATAAAGCAATATATCACTTAACGCATTTTCCCTCATTGTACGAATTAAGTATAGTAAATCTTTATCCAGTTCAATATCATATACCTTTTTATATTTTAAAAATTCTTTTATATTTAATTTTTCCCTCGGGATTCTTATCCTATGTATATTATATTTTCTGCACAGATCATGAAGATAACTAAAAATTGCTACATTTGTAATGTGACAGTGATTATGTCCATCTACATGATTGGGAAGCCTGCCAATGATATTAGTATAAATTCTTAATTGATTATCTATCTCTGAGCGGACCTTATAAAATTCTATATTGTTTAAAATTGAATTTTCATAAAATAATATTTTACTATTTGAAACTGATAAATGATTTTCTTTCCTACATATCTCGGTTAAATTAAATAGACTTAATTGAGGATCAGTTAAATTTATATGTAATCCCAGCTCTATATTAGGATTACATTTCCTAATAATAGAAATAAGTCTTCTAATCCTTTGATAGCTCCCTTCATTAGTTACAATAATACTTATTGAATTAATGACATTAAAAATTGCTAAAACACAAATTCCAATGTCCCTGTCTAAATCAATCCCAAAATCATCAGCTGTAATATAAAGCTTACCCATTACTACATCCCTCAATGACCTCTACAATTTTATCTAAAACATTCGGCATATCAAATAATTTACCGTGAATTCCTTTCCCAATTATTATATTGTTTTTGTAATGATCAATTTTCTCTAAAAAATCTCTAATTTCTGAGCAATCCAAAGTACTTGAGGAATACCCAAAACTATTTTCATAAATAAACTTTGCACAATAATGCTGATCAAATGTCGGTAAAGGGATTAAGTACATGGGTTTATTCATAAAGAGACACTCTGTTATCAGTGTGTATCCCGCAGTTGATATTACTCCTCTTGACATAGAAATATCTTTTATAAACTCTTTTCGATCTACTCTCTTTATTATTATATTATCACCTAATTTTCCACTTAAGTGAAATGAATTAGAATATATTACAAAATTGATTTCTTTAAACTTTTCAAGAATTTTTACGAGTCCTCCGAAATTGTCAGATATGGAAAATGCCCCGTATTGTGATAAGTAAATTACAACCTGGTCTATTTCTTTGAATTCATTTTTAAGGGCTAACTCCTTTAAATCTCCACGGATAATTGGCCCAATTACAGTAATATTCTCCATTTTTATATCAGGAAGTTTATAAAATGATGAGATTATTTTTTGATCATATCTGGGGAAAAAAAGGTTTAATCGTTTTTTCTCCTCAATAGATGAAAAACCATTTATCTCAGGATAGTCAAGTAGCCAAAATTTACTTTGTTGATCTATATTTATTAAAGGCTTTTTAAATTTGTAAGCGATTTTTGCTACATTTGGTTCGTAATCTGAAATGCATATATCTGGTATAAAGTTATCTTTTATTAAGTTTTGCAAATTTCTTTTGTATAAAAATAACCCTTTAAATAAACTATTATAATTTTTTAATATTAAATCACGGTAATTTAATTTATCACCCTTAAATGAGATCCATGGCACCCATACTTCGGAAACATCAAATCCTTCCTTAACAAAATGTTCTCTAGCATCAGAGAAGGTAAAAATCTTAACCCGATGGTTCCTTTTTACTAGTTCCTTTGCTACCTCAATTTGTCTAGTTGTATGGCCAAATCCTATTCCACATACACCTATTAATACATTCATCAAATTACCTCCATACCTTATTCTGAAAAATCCGAGAAAAAATTTAACATGTGTTTATATCTCAATAATTTGAATGACTAGTAAATATTTCACCGTAAATTTCAACTTATTATATATCCCTATATACTCTCTTATTTCTTAAGATAATAGAATGACTCATATTCATAGGGCAAAATCTACAATATATATCCTTATCCTTTCTAAAAATATTCCAATTTTCATTGTTCCAGATTTGCTTTATAGATTGTTGCTTAAGGTTGCCAACTATAGGTCTTCTGGTATATTCAACATTATTACAAGGTAAAATTGAACCATCACCTTCTAAAATCATAAAGGATAAGGGTATAGTGCATTTATTTTTTATGTTTTCATCTGGCCAATATATACCATTTGCATAATTAGATTCTGAGTTAAAGTTAGTATCATAAATACACTGAATCTGTTCTAGCGCGGCCTTTCTTAACTTATTATCATTAAGGATTGTTTCAATTTTTCTAAAGATTCGTCCTTTTTCAACTTTGTTAAAAGTATATATATCCTCTTCATTTAGCAGAAATTCTTTGCAATTATAATCGTTTTCAATCATATCAATACTAAGTATGTCTGCATTTAAATATATTGCTAAATCAATCATTTCTGGTAACTTTCTATAACTATATTTTGATAATATCATTCTAATATTTAAAATATAATCATATTCCCTTTTCTGATTATACGTATAAAACAAATTTGTTACTTTATTAAACAAACCACATAATCCACGTAGAGAATCATGCATATCTGAGTCAGGTGAATCTAAAGAAAGATTAACTTGTAATACGCCATTTTTTAATAATGAATTAAGTTTCTCATTATCTAATAGCCAGCCATTAGTATTTATAGAAACTATTAATCCCAATTGTGTAGCAACATCCACTAGTTTTAATAGATCTTTATATATTAATGGTTCACCACCGCTTATGCATAAATATTTACATCCAAGGTCAACTAAATCTTTAAAAAAACTAATATATTCATTAATCTCCAGAAGGTTTTTAGACTCAAAATCTTTTAATCGTCCCTCGCAATGTTTACAATTGGCTACACATTTTAAAGTAGGCTTGATAACCACGGCATTAGGTTCTTTTCCAATTTCATTAAATTTCCTATTAGAGTAATAATCCAAGACATAGTTACTAAAAAATGATGCTGTTTCATTTGAAATTTTCATAGAAGCCTCCCTTATCAAATCATTCTAAGTATATGCAGTTAAGCACTTTTAATAATGAAGTATGACTTATGTTTGCAAAATAACTTCCTCAATTATAAATCTATGTTAATAAGAAATAGGGAATTAAATTGTTATTACTTTCTCTTGGTGCAATTGTCATTAAAGCTATCAACTATTTTCCCGCACTGTAATGTTCTCAACTTACACCATTACTGTTCTTCTGATTATAATTTCTTATATCAAATTTCCTTGGTGAATTGAGAATACTGATTAGTTTCATTAATACAAAATATAATGTTTATACCATTGCGTCGTTAATTCCAGCCCCTTATTGATATCATATTTGGGATTGTAACCTAGTACCCTTCTAGCAAGACTAATATCTGCATTTGTATGCATTATATCCCCAATACGCCTAGGGCCAAAAGTAGGTTTAATATCTTTACCTATTAACTCACATAATTTTTTAAACAAATCAATAATACTTGTTCTTTCTCCGTATGCAATGTTAAATACTTCACCATAAGATTCAACTCCTGAAACGCAAGCCTTTAAATTTGCTTCAATAACGTTCTCAATATAAGTAAAGTCTCTTGACTGCATACCATCACCATCTATTATCGGGGATTCATTGTCTATTAACTTTTTTATAAAGGTAGGAATTACAGCAGCATATATAGAATTAGGATTTTGTCTTTTTCCAAACACATTAAAATATCTAAGTCCTATACACTGAAGCTTATAGAGGTCATAAAAATTTTTTGCATATAGTTCATTTGCTCTTTTTGAAACCGCATAAGGCGATAGCGGTTTCCCTGTTTTTTTCTCCTCCTTAATTAGATTCTTTTCATCTCCATATACCGATGACGATGATGCATAAACAAATCTTTTTATTCCCTGATCTCTTGCAGCAACGAACATATTTATTGTGCCCGTAATATTAACATCATTTGTTTCCTTTGGATATAATATAGAACGCGTAACCCCTCCTAAAGCAGCTTGATGAAGTACATAATCTATTCCCTCACATGCCTTTCTACATGTTTCTATATCTCTAATATCACCTACAATAAGCTCAAACAAATTGTTATTTAGATGAGCATAAATGTTTTCCCATTTACCCGTAGAAAAGTTATCAAGAACTCTTACTATATTGCCCATTTTTATAAGCACATCTACAATATTAGATCCAATAAATCCAGCTCCACCCGTTACTAAAAATCTTTTATTCTTTAAAAGATTAAAATCATTAAAATTCATCCTATAACCTCCAATAGGTGTAATTCAATGTTTTTGCTTCATCTTTGCTCATAATGCCTTTCACATCAATTAATACAGGCTCTCCATCCACAAATATTTCTTTTAAATTATTTAAACTGATTTGCTTGTATTCATTATGTGGTACCGCAAGAATAACTGCGTTAACATTTCTTACATCCCTTATGTCTACTAATTCTAATTGATATTCATCCTTTACTTCATATGGATCCGCTATAGGATCTGTAACATATGTTTCAATTCCATAATCTAAAAGTTCTTTCACAATATCTATTACCTTTGAATTTCTAATATCTGGGACATTCTCTTTAAACGTTACACCCATAATTAATACCTTCGAACTATTTATTTGGTGTCCTGCTTTAATGAGTTGTTTGACAGTATTCTCGGCTATATATTTGCTCATATTATTATTAATATTTCTACCCGAAAGGATAAGCTGAGGATAATAACCTATCTCCTGCATATGGTATGTCAAATAATATGGATCCACACTTATACAGTGTCCCCCGACAAGCCCTGGACTGAACCTCAAAAAATTCCACTTTGTGGAAGCTGCATCAAGCACTTCATTAGTATCAATTTCTAACTTATGGAGAATAATAGATAGCTCATTCATAAATGCAATATTCAAATCTCTTTGACAATTTTCAATTATTTTGGCTACCTCTGCAACTTTAATAGATGATGTTGTAAACACTCCGGCTGTCACAATTAGCCTGTATACATTTGCAATAATTTCTTGCGACTCTTTATCGATACCTGAAACAATTTTTCTTATTTTATCAACTGTATGCAATTTATCTCCTGGATTTATACGTTCAGGAGAATACCCAATCTTAAAGTCTACACCACATTTTAATCCTGATTCATCCTGTAGTATTGGGACACAAATTCCTTCAGTTACTCCAGGGTAAACTGTTGATTCATATACGACGATAGACCCTTTTGTTAAATTCTGTCCTATTATTTTACTTGCATATTTAAGGGGCTTCAAATCTGGAGTATAATTTTTAGTTATAGGCGTCGGAACCGCTACAATATGAAATTTAGCCTTCCTGAGTTCACTAGGGTCGGTTGTAAAAAAAACACTCGATTTAGCCAGTTTTTGGTCACCAACTTGTTTAGTTATGTCATGCCCATTTTTAAATGCATCAATTTTTTCTTTATTTATATCGAAACCAATTACTTCTACTTTTTCTGAAAATGCAACTGCTAATGGGAGCCCAACATAGCCAAGTCCAATAACGGAAATTTTTTCATATTCCTCCATATTACTATTAAGCATTTTTCTTTCATTCATCACCTTTGTCTCCTACATATTTTAAAGTTCAGCTAATAATGGCATTATATCTTTTGTAGTCACAATATGCTTCTGTAATATTGGCTTTCGAGAAAGAACAAAGTAAAAATCATAACTTAGCTCTTCTACTATGTCAAAGGACAACATCTTATACCTATTGCATTACCATAAAAGGCTGTAAATTTTGTTTGATATAACATCCGATTTGTACATTAAGTATATAAGTAGTTTGACCTTATCCCCCATCTATCCGTATATTTTCTTATATAATAATCGGAAAAGTATTGAACTATGCCGTTTTTATAGACATACTTATAAAACACGTTATATGCTAGTTTGTTAGTCTTGCCCATATTAATACTACAATATTGATTTACCAAAGACCCCACCTTGCAATTCCAATGCCAATAAGCCTCAGACCAATGTAAAAAAGGAAACGCATACTCGATAAACTCAATGCTTTTTATATTTTGTGAGTTTCACAACCCAGACAGAGGAGGATTCCTTTCCTGCCTCTATATACTTAACATAGCAATACTATAGTATTTCGTTAGCTTGTATTTCCATGTAACTTTGGCTTGAATACCTGTATCATAGGTACAGGGGGTCAAATAACAATGGACATAATATTAAAGAAAGTTCCGCCATATCCAATGCTAAAGCTACAAAGGTTTTTGAATAATTTTAAAAATATATTCAAGCGTTCTGATACCATGAGGTCGGCAGAACGTTATACTACAGGACTATTAACTGATATACCTTATAAAAACTGTGGAATGATGTCTGAATTTATAGAAGGTACATCCATGCAAGCACTGCAACAATTCATTACTGACAGCAAGTGGAACCATGAAGAACTAAACAAAGAGAGAGTAAAGTACATGGCGGAAAATGCTATCAAAGGTGATGGTGTTATCATATTTGATGATACAGGTTTCCCCAAAGACGTTAAGCACTCTGTCGAGGTTGCACGCCACTATTCAGGAAATCATCAGTATGAAGTTGTAGAGAATAGTTCTGTAGTAAAATCACCTACTTTCAATGCTGGGAACTTTTTTTCCCTTTAAGCAATATGTGATGAGTAGTATTTCCTCTGTAAGAAAGAAGATTGTTCAAAAACTATATGCTATGTATATCTTGTGGCTTATTTAGCCACAGCAGAGGGATAGGATTTACCATCCTCTGCGTACTTAACGAAGTACTACTAAGTTACGATTATTTGACGATAATTACTTTTCAGAAGCATGAATCCATATATGAGACATAAACCTATATGTCTTTATCCCGTAGATTAAAAACTTGTCAATTAGT